>JANXCT010000008.1 GCA_025059875.1 Candidatus Kapaibacterium sp. | reverse complement strand
TGGGTGCCGGGGTGTATGAGTACAGCTTGGTGCTGGACGGGCGCGTGGTGGCAACGAAGCAGATGACCTTAGTGCGATAGGCTGTATCCCCCTCATTTCCCCTTTCCCCTCCCCTTTTTCGGGGAGGGGATTTTTTTGTTTTGGCCTGACGAGGAGCCGGTAGGATTTGGGTCTTCACCTGTTTCGGATTCCCCTGCTGTGAGGGAAGGTCTGTGGTAAACGGCAACGCCATAATTTCGCGGAGCTTACTTGGACCAAGTCTAACTTCTGTTGAGGTAGGCTTAGATGCACGTGCTCCTGGCTGCTGTAGGGTATGGGGTGTTCGTACTGGTGGGAGCTGCACAACAGGGGGAGCGGAGGATTGATACAGTTCGAGTCTATCGGCTTCCGGGAGTTCAGGTCCTGGGTGAGGAGAGTCGTACGGGGACTGCGGGGAGTTTCGTATGGATCACACCACAGCGGTATGAGGAACTGCACGCCGTCAGTCTGGAGGAGATCCTCCGGACAGTACCAGGGGTGCATGTGCAGGCGGAGGACGGGATGGGTCTACGAGCCAATATTGGGATTCGAGGGCTGCCCCCTACACGGAGTGGGAAGGTATTAGTGCTGGAGGATGGCATTCCCATCGCACCGGCGCCGTACGGCTATTCAGCCCTTTACTACCACCCGCCGATGGAGCGCTTCCGTGGGGTGGAGGTCGTCAAAGGAGGGGCCCAGGTGCTCTACGGTCCGCATACGGTTGGGGGAGTTATCAACTACGTCACGCCAGTGCTGGCTCAGCGACGGCAGTTGCACGTCCGAGCGGTCGGAGGGACGCGGCGGTACGGAAGTTTCTATGTTCTGTACGGGCAGCAGACGGAGCAGGGGGATGGCTTCCTGCTGGATGGGCTCTATAAGCAGGGGCAGCTCAACCGGGAGAACACCGGCGTCCGCATAGGGGATGTGGCGTTGAAGGCCTGGTTACGTCCAGCAGAGGGACAGCGACTACTGCTCAAGGTCAACCTGTATGACGAGGTCTCACAGGCGACGTACGCCGGTTTGACACTTGCCCAGTTTCAGGAGAGCCCTTTCCAGAACCCCTTCGTTCACGACACCTTCTTCGTGGAACGCTACTCGGGGCAGGTGCGATGGGAGCTGGAGTTGCCGCAGGGAAGCTTTTCGCTAACCGGCTATGGAGCCTACCTCCAGCGGGACTGGTGGCGTCAGGGAAGTCTGGTACGGCAGCGGACGCCGGATGGACGCGATACGTTGGTTTCTGCAGATAACAGTGCGGATCCAGGCAACTACGAGGGGGTACGAGTGGTTCCGGATCCCAATCGGGCCGATGGACGCCTGCGGCAGTACTGGTTTGCCGGTGTCGAGGGGCAGTGGCTACATGCCTTCCAGACCGGTTCGCTAGAGCATCGGCTGCGGGCAGGACTGCGCCTCCACGGGGAGCGGCAGCACCGTTACCAAATTCGGGCTCGGTCAGCGATAGGACGCACGGGCACGATCGTAGAAGACAACTGGCGCTGGGGGCTTGCTGGCGGGGCGTTCGTGCAGGGGCAGACGCTGTGGCGTCAGTGGAGTGCGACCGCTGGGCTGCGGGCGGAGTGGATCCAATACCGCCGGCTCAATGCGTTGGCAAACAATGGTGTGGGCGTTGCCGGCGAGACGCAGCTCTGGGCGGTGATCCCAGCAGTTGGGCTGACGTATACGCCAGCGACGGCGTGGACATTCTTCTTCGGCGTCCATGCCGGCTTCGCGCCGCCGCGGGTGGAGGATGTGATTGACAACAACGGCGGGGTAACTGAGCTGGAACCTGAACGGAGCTGGAATTGGGAGCTCGGGATACGTGCTCGGCCTCTACCAGGGCTGACGGCGGAGCTGACGACCTTCCGATTGGACTTCCGCAATCAGATCATCCCTGCGACGCTGGCCGGCGGCGTGACCTCGGCATTGACGAACGCTGGACAAACCCTGCACCAGGGGATAGAGCTGATGATGGACGCCGATGCAGAATCGTTGCTGGGACTGGGCGGCGTTCGCTGCATTGGGAGCGCCACCTGGCTGCCGATAGCTCGATACGAGGGAGAGCGCTACAGTGTCCTCTCCCCCTCAGTGCGAATCACGGGGAATCGCCTCCCGTACGCTCCAGAGTACCAGCTCTCGCTCACTCTCCAGTGGAAACCGTGGCAGTGGCTCCTGCTCCAAGTAGTGACGACCTCCGTCGGGGCGCAGTTCGCCGATGATCTCAATACTGTCGAGCCAACTCCGAATGGGCGACAGGGCCGACTACCGCCGTATACGATCGTTGACGGGACGGTTGAGTGGCGTTTGCGAGAGTGGAAGCTCAACATCGCTTTGACGGTGAAGAATCTCTTCAACCGCCTCTACATCGCCGACCGCAGCCGGGGTATCCTGCCGGGGATGCCGCGTACGGTGCAGCTCGGAGTGGAGTGGGAGCTGTAAGTGCGGCTAGCGCTAGCGGAACTCCAGTGGGCCACGTGCTGATATGCGGCTACAGAAACCCGAGTGCTGGATTGCTATCTTTGTGCTCCTGAGCGAATGGAATGCATATAGGATGGTGGCACTAGCAGTGCTGTGCAGTGCCGCTGTAGGGGTGGCGGCAGAGAACCACGTCCATGGGCAGCGGATAGAGCTACAGACTCTGCTGCAGCATCCAGGGAGGATTACGGCAGAGTTGCGGGCCTCGGATGGGCGGTCGTTGGGACGCTTCGAGGTGCTGTCAGTGTGGGAGGTAGTACGTCCGTTGATCGTTGGGGTACCGGATTCACTCCATCGAGAGACGATACTTGTGTTCAGCTCCGTTGACGGGAGGCGATCGGTGCTGAGCCTAGCGGAAGTTATGCCGCCGGCGCCACTTCCCCCGTTGCTATTGTTGCGGAGGGTTCAGGGGCGCACTGGGGATACAGTGCGAGTGTCTGTAGAGCCCTCCGAGCGGGTTTCGATTCCTCAAGTAGAGCAGGCGTTTGCGCCCGCCGTGCGCCTGCAATACCGCTTGCTTGCGAGGTTAGGTCGGCTACCCGCTCTGCGTTTTCCAGCGCTTGTGGTCGGGACCGATCCCCAGCCACTGCGGTGGCTCTCAGAGGTCGTGCGCGTGGATGTGCTGCAGCTGCAAAGGGAACGGCAGCCATGAAGGTGCCCCTATGGCGGATTGCTCACGCCCGTAGTGGTGACAAGGGCGATGCAGTAAACTGCGGTGTCATCGCTTACCGGGAGGAGTGGTACCCTGTGCTGCGGGACTACTTGACGGCTGAACGTGTCAAAGAGCACTTCCGTGGGATCTGCCTTGGTCCAGTGGAGCGGTACGAGCTCCCAAACCTCTGGGCACTGAACTTCGTGCTCCACAATACGTTGGGTGGTGGTGGCACGGTTTCGCTGAAGCTAGACTCCCAGGGGAAGACAATTGCCTCGGCAATGCTCTTGCTGGAGCTGGAGTTGCCGGAGGAGGTGGTGCAGCGTTTAGGAATACCCACGGAATGAGGTTGGGGTTGCTCCAGCGCTCGCCGGAAGCGATTCGGCAGATGTTTGCAGAGCTGGCGCCGTACTACGACCGCTCCAATACGCTGCTGACGGCGGGGCTCCACTACTGGTGGCGGTGGCGGGCGGTGCGGTGGTCAGAAGCACGTTCGGGGATGGCTGTTTTGGACTGTGCAACGGGAACGGGAGATTTTGCATTCGCTTTCTGGCGTGCTGTCCGACCGCAAGGGTATGTCGTAGGAGTAGACTTCTGCGAACCGATGCTGGAGCGAGCACGCCAGAAGGCTCAACGGCGGGGAGTGCCGATTCAATGGATGACAGCAGACTGTCACCAACTGCCGTTTCCGGATGCTACCTTCGATATCAGCGCCGCCGCTTTCGGCATCCGGAATATGCGGGAGCCCGAGAGGTGTCTTCGAGAAATGGCTCGAGTGGTGCGCCCTGGAGGGAGGGTCGTCATCTTGGAGCTAGGGCAACCGAAGGGCATCTGGGCTGCTCCCTACTGGTTCTACAGCCGATACTGGATTCCGCTCTTTGGTTCCTTCTTCGCCCGCAATCGGCAGGCTTACGAATACCTCCATGTCTCTTCGGCAACCTTTCCATCGGGACGGAAGTTCGTGGAGCTCATGGAGAGGACTGGAGCATTCTGTACCGTTCGGGCGTACCCTCTGATGGCTGGGATCGCCTGGTGTTACGTCGGGACCGTCGGTTGATGGGGACACGTCAGGACATCCTCCAACAGATTGCTCGTGTAGCTTATCGGCGCGGGAACTTCCGTCTCCGCTCTGGGCAGTGGAGCAGTGAGTACGTGGACAAGTACCAGTTCGAGGCTCATCCAGAGCTATTGGGGGCGCTGGGACAGCTCATTGCCGAGCAGCTTCCGCCGGAGACGGAGGTCATTGCGGGTATGGAATTGGGAGGGGTACCCCTGGCAGTAGCCGCCAGCCTGGCTAGTGGACTCCCCTGTGCCTTCGTGCGCAAGCAAGCGAAGGAATACGGTACCCAGCGCCGCAGTGAGGGCTTTCCAGTAGCGGGGCGGCGGGTTGTGCTGGTGGAGGACGTTGTTACCACGGGTGGGCAACTCCTGGAGGGCCTGGAGGTCCTGCGGCAAGAAGGTGCGCAGCCCATCCTGGTTCTCTGCGTGATTGACCGGCAGCAGGGAGCCGCCGAGCGGCTTCGGGAGCCGGGTGTCCCCTTCCGTGCCCTCTTCACGCTGGAGGAGCTCAGAGCGGCAGCAATTCCTAACGAAGCTCGAGGAGACTCGGAGGAATGTTGAACCAACTCTACAGAAAGAGCCATGTGGTGGACTTTGGGATTGGCCTTGCTTGGTGGATTCTTCCTAATTGGGTGCGCGAAGGAAGAGACGCCAACCGACGGTGGTGGGACAACCCCTCCGCAGGAGCGTACTATCCGGAATCTGTGGGTGGACACAGCGAAGGGCTACGCATTGCTGGACTTTGAGCGTGGGGACACCGTCTCGCTGGCCCTTCGCGGGACGGCTGAGTGGGACCTACTGCTGCCGGCGCTTTCACCGCGGACCCGCTCAGTGGACATCTTGCTCAACTCTGGGACGGTGAACCCAAGTGGGAAGACCAGAGGAGTGGTGCTCGACCAGCCGTATGGCCAGGTTAAGCAGATACCGGCAGATGTCCAGCTCCGGGAAGATGACACAGCAGCGGCCCGGCGGGTGATCTCCCCTTCAGTAAGAGGCGAGGGATTGTTCCTGTACAACAGCCAGACCCGCACGCTGATCCCACTGCCGAAGACCTTAGTACTGCAGACGCGCTCAGGCAAGTACGTTAAAGTCCAATTCGTCAGCCTCTACAAAGATGCCCCTGCACAGCCCGACCCGTTCCAGTTAGGCTATTGGACTATTCGCTACACAGTGAGCCCAACGAGGTCCTTCCCATAGGACTGTGGCATAAGAACTGGGCTTCTGCAGCTATTGAGCCCTGCTGCAATTGGGCCACCGGAGGTGTATCAAGATGGCGTGCACGTTGCTCTGACCTGAAAGCTGACGGTGGACGTCTTACCGACACATAGGTGGTAGCGGAGAACAACTCGATTGTGCCTTGGGAGTCCCTCTGGAGTCCTTCAGAGTCGCTCCAGCTCTGCCTGGAGGGTCTGGTACTGGTAGAGCTGGGCATAGAGCCCACCGCGCTGTAGGAGCTCGCTGTGGGTGCCCTCCTCTACGACGGTGCCGTTATCCAGTACGAGGATACGGTCGGCAACCAGAAGGCTCGCGATCCGATGAGCAATGAGGATGACTGTGCGTCCGGAGGCGAGCTCCCGAAGACGGTGCTGGATAGCGCTTTCGGTGGCGCTATCGATGGAGGAGAAGGCGTCATCCAGCACCAGGACAGGGCTGTTACGGAGGAAGGCACGGGCCAGAGCAACGCGCTGCTTCTGCCCACCGGAGAGCGTGATGCCACGTTCGCCAACGAGAGTGTCGTAGCCTTTTGGGAAGAGCTCAACGTCGCTGTGCAGCGCTGCCCACTGGCTGGCGCGGAGCACTTCCTCCAGAGGAGCATCAGGCTTGCCGAAGCGGATGTTCTCCGCAACGCTGAGCGAGAACAGGAACGGTTCCTGCGGCACGACCGTGATAGCGGAGCGGAGGACCCGCAGAGGATAGTCCCGGATGTCGTGCCCATCCAGGAGGATGGATCCCTGCGTCACATCGTACAGCCGTGTCAGGAGTGCCACCAGTGTGCTCTTGCCGCTGCCAATTGGGCCGGTGATGCCGACGATACTACCAGCGGGGATAGTGAAGCTGACATCGCGGAGTACCCATGGGCGGTCGTCAGTGTAGCGGAACCAGACGTTGCGGAACTCGATCCTCCCGCGGAGCTCGTGGGCATGGATACGGAGCCGTCCTGTGTCAGGGACGTCGGGTGTCAGTTCCATGAGGTGCCGGAGCCGTGCAGCAGAAGCTGCCGCGCGCTGCACGATGTTCGTAATCCATCCCAGAGCGGCGAAGGGCCAAATGAGCTCGTTGGTGTAGAGGAAGAACTGCGCTAGCTCCCCGGCCGTCAGCGTCTGCTCCATTAGCCGGAATCCGCCGTAGCCGAGCACGACAAGCTGGATGATTCCTACCAGCGCCAGCATAGAGGGCGAAGAGAGAGCCTGGAAGCGGCCTAAGCGTAGGCTGCGGAGTGCATACTCCCAGCTCAATTGGCGGAAGCGGTCGCTTTCCGCAGTTTCAGCCCCGTAGGCCCGAACAACCCGGATGGCGGAGAAGCTCTCCTGGGCGTGGCGGGTGAGTTCCCCGAATTGCTCCTGCACAGTGGTGAAGGTTGCATGCACGCGCCTGCCGATGGTATAGGTTAGGATGGCAGCAAGAGGTAGTGGCAGTAGGGCGAACACAGTCATGGGGACGTCCAGCGTCAGCATGAAGAGGAGCGAGAATGTGAGCGCCATCGCGGTATTGAGCCCGTACATGATAGCTGGACCTAGAAACTCGCGGACTGCTGAGATGTCGTTCGTGGCATACGCCATCAGCTCGCCAGTAGGGTGGGTGTGGAAGAAGCGGGCGGAGTGGCGCTCGAGGGCGCGTAGGAAGTCGTTTCGGAGCTCGTACTCCAAAATCCGGGAAACCACGATGATGGTCTGTCGCATCAGGAAGGTGAGCACTCCGCCAAGGAGTGTCAACCCCAAGATTCCGCCCAGGTTGAGGAGCAAAGAGGGGGTAGAGAGGGACCGCGCGATGATGCCATCCACCGTATGCCCGACGATTCGAGGAGTGAAGGCCCAAGCGAGGTTTGCGGCCAGAACACTCAGCGCTCCGATGAGGAGGCGGATCCAGTATCGGCGTAGGTACGGCGACAGCCAAAGGAGATCGCGCATGCTCGGTTCGAAGCTCGGCTCCTGTGCTGGAAGAGTACGAACGCCGTATGTGTGTAGTGCATGCTCGGAGCAAGCCCCACGAGGGTTCAGCGCCAATGTCGTGCGGCGTCAGTACCGCGGACGCGTAGGCCTGTAGTGTGCGTCTCCATGTGCTGTCGGTCGTGCAGCAGGAGGGGCGCACAATGTGGCGAGGCTTTGCACTGCCGTTTCTCTGTACAGTGATAGGACTAGCGCAGCCAGCCGTTCCAGAGGCCGTCCAAGCCCGAGTGGCTCACTTCTTCAAGCTCCTTGCGGCTGGCGAGGTAGAGCGAGCCTACGCAAGGCTCTTGGAAGGCGGACCGTTAGCGGATTCGGTTCAGCAGGCTCAACTGGTGGAGCAGACCTATCGGCTCCACGAGCGTTGTGGGCTACCTCTCGGCTACGAGCTTGCCCGCATGACGGCATACGGAAAGAGCCTGCTCCGGTTGGCATACGTTGGCCTCTATGGGCAGCAAGCAGTGGTGTGGCAGATGCACTTCTACCGCTCGCCACGCCATGGGTGGATCGCCGTGCGAGTAGTCGTCAGCGACAGCGTTGAAGAGCTGCAGTAACACTGCCAGGGAGCACCTCTGCGTCTCCTGCACATAGGTGCAGAGCGGGTAGAGGCAGGGTGATGCTGAGGTGGCTTGCAAAACCTCTGTGGCCAGACCTTGCACTAGCACTGCTCCGCGTATGGCTTGGGGCGATGATGTTGTGGCATGGAGTTCCAAAGTTCGGGCGGATGGAAAGGTTCCAGCAGCGCGTTGCAGAGATGGGCTTCCCTCTGCCTGAGGTCTTCGCTTGGGCGGCGGCACTCTCGGAGACGCTCGGCGGGGTGGGTCTCATCCTGGGACTCGGCCTTCGAGCCGTCCTACCTTTCGTCGCGGTAACGATGGCAGTGGTGGTCTTCGTAGCCCATGCTGGTGATCCCTTCTCTCGGCGTGAGCTAGCGGCCACTTACGGTATTTTGGCCGTGGTGGTGTGGCTGCTCGGGCCCGGTCGGTGGAGCGTGGATGCGTGGTTAGCACGTTGGAGGCAGCAGCGATGAGGATTGCTATAGCCTCTGACCATGCGGGCTTTGCGTACAAAGAGCGCCTACGAGAGCTCCTGCAGCAGGCAGGGAACGAGGTGCAGGACTATGGGGCCCACTCGGAGGAGTCCAGCGATTACCCTGACTTCGCCGTTCTGGCTGCAAGGGCGGTGGCCCGTGGAGAGGCAGATTACGGGATTCTCATCTGCGGTAGTGGCATCGGCATGAGCATCGTCGCCAACAAAGTGCCAGGCGTGCGGGCTGCAAACTGCTGTACGGAGGAGATGGCACGTCTGAGCCGCCTGCACAACAACGCTAATGTACTCACGTTCGGAGCACGGCTGATGCCGTTTGAGCAGGCGTGGAGGATCGTGCAGGTGTTTTTGGAGACCCCTTTTGAGGGGGGCCGGCATGAGCGGCGGGTTGGCAAGATTCACCAACTGACAGAGCGCTGAGGGATGCAGCTCGTAGACGTGCTGGCCGTTGGAGCCCACCCTGACGATGTGGAGATGTCCTGTGGTGGTACGCTCATCAAGCTTGTCCGTGAGGGCTGGCGAGTGGCAATTGTGGACTGTACACGTGGTGAGCTAGGAAGCCGGGGGACGGTAGAGGTCCGGGCTCGGGAAGCGGCGCAGGCGGCCGCCATCATTGGGGCTGTTGCGCGCGAAAACCTGGGGCTTCCCGATGGTTATGTTGCTCCAACACCGGAGGCGATCGAGGCACTGGCGAGGCTCTTTCGGCACTATCGCCCACGCATCGTGCTCTTCCCGCCACCGTTTGAGCGGCATCCAGATCACGAACAGGTCCACCGACTGGTGCGTGCGGCGTGGTTCCACAGTGGCTTAGCAAAGCTAGTCACGTACGGAATGGACGGGCAGCCGCAGCAGCCGTACCGTCCGCCACTGCTGTTCTGCTACATGCAGGCTTACGAGTTCCAGCCGACTTTCTACGTGGACATCAGCGACGTGTACGCCGAAAAGGTGCGCGCTGTACAGGCACATGCATCGCAGGTGTACGTTCCGGGGGTCTCCCCTGAGGGTGAGCCTGAGACGGTGCTCTCGCGACCGGAGTTCTGGGAACTGTTGGAGCTGCGGGCGCGCTACTTCGGCTCTCGGGTTGGAGTGCGGTACGCAGAAGCCTTTCTGGCACTGACGCCGCTTGGAATCCCGACAATGGGAATCTGGCTAGGGCACGAGGGAGTGCGCACCGCAAGTCTTGAAGAGCCACTGCAGGATTCTTGGCCAGGGAGCGTGTCGTGAGCTTCTGTCTGCTCTGTCACCGCCGCTTGCGGCTGCCACGACGTAGCTTTTGTTCAGAGCGGGTCTCCAGGGGATTGATGCGTGAAGTCGTCACCGGTCCGAAGCGGGCGATTGTGTGCCGGTCCAGCTCCAGGAAGTCTATGCGGAGCTCGCGCTGCCGGGCGGCGATGTAGGCCGCTACAGTTGGCTCGGCGTAGTCAGCCACGAAATGGAGGAGGGTGCGTCCATCACGCTCAAAGTCCGCGCGATACCAGGCAAAGAGTGGGGAGAGCCAGAGCGTGTTGCTTTCCACATCCAGGACGCAGCCGCGTGGGGAGCGCAAGAAGGCGCGGGCATTCTCACGGAGTCGGCGCTGGAGATTGGCTGCTGTGAAGGCACGGCGGGCCAAGGGAGGAAAGCCCTGCGTGATGCCGCTGGCACCGAAGTGGAGGAGCGGATCTCCAAAGCGGCGCAGGCGGTCGCGGAGGCTTAGCAGAGTATGCTCCTCGCCGGCGATGCAGAAGGTATCGAGCCGCATCAGGGAGTCCCATGCCCCAGCGTAGCGCAATCCGGGATGTCGCGCCAGCACAGCAACGACACAGGCATTGTGGGCATTGAGCCAGAAGGCCATTTGGGATTCCCGTGGGCCTTGCTCTGGCACTGCCACGGCCAGTGAGTCTAGGTATGCCCGAA
Organism: Candidatus Kapaibacterium sp.; assembly: GCA_025059875.1. Taxonomy (NCBI): domain Bacteria; kingdom Pseudomonadati; phylum Bacteroidota; class Eximiradiia; order Eximiradiales; family Kapaibacteriaceae (SeqCode); genus Kapaibacterium (SeqCode); species Kapaibacterium sp. (SeqCode). The sequence continues at coordinate 62,386 of JANXCT010000008.1, read as the reverse complement.
AGCTGGGTTCTCGCGCAATTCCGAAGGCGTTGACTCGCCCTGCCCAGACATACCGCTGGAGTAGGCTGTCCCAGACGGCATGGAAAGTGTCGGGTTGGGCAAGTAGCAGAGGGCTCCATGAGAGCGCGACCTTAGCGGCGGTGATGTAGCTCCGCATGATGGTGTCCAGCTTGATGTGACAGCGATGTTCGATTATCGAGGTTGTGCTACGTGGCGCTCGGCGTGGTAGGAACTTCGCACAAGGGGCCCAGCCTCCACGTGCTCAAACCCCATCTCTAGGCCAATTCGGCGGAGCTCATCGAACTCTTGAGGCGTGACGTACCGCTCCACTGGTAGGTGGTTAGGAGTCGGTTGCAGGTACTGTCCGAGGGTTAGGATGTCTACCCCGACCTTTCGGAGGTCTTGCATGACGGCTACCACCTCTTCCAGCCGTTCGCCCAGCCCGAGCATGAGGCCCGTCTTCGTTCGCATGCCCTGGCACTTCGCTTCTTGGAGGACGCTCAGGGTCCAGTGGTACTTGCCCTGCGGGCGGACGCGTCGGTAGAGGCGGGGAACGGTTTCGGTGTTGTGCCCGAGGATATCAGGTCGAGCGTCAATGACTAACTGGAGCGCTTCCTTCTTGCCCTTGAAGTCGGGGATGAGGACTTCCACGGTGACCCCAGGGCAGAGGCGGCGAATCTCCTGAATGGTGCGAGCAAACCAGATGGCGCCGCCATCGGGCAGCTCATCTCGATTGACGGAAGTGATGACAGCATGGCGAATGCGCATCTGGCGGACTGCCTCTGCGACACGCCGTGGTTCATCGGGGTCAACCGGCAGCGGGCGGCCTGTCTTGACAGCGCAGAAGCCACAGGAACGGGTGCAGATGTCGCCCAGAATCATGAACGTTGCTGTGCCAGCACCCCAGCATTCAGCGATGTTGGGGCATCGGGCCTCCTCGCAGACCGTATGGAGTGACTTCGCCCGCATCATCCGCTTGAGACGGACGTAGTTCTCGCCTCCAGGAGCGCGCACCTTCAACCACTCCGGGCGCAGCGTCCGTGGCGGTACCTGCGAGAGGACCGGTAGGGAGATGAGGGGGAGACTATCCATCTGCACTGCCCACTTGTGCCCTTCTCCCTCGGCTCAGCCGAGGTAGATGCGCAGCTCTTGCACCTGTCTCATGTGCTTCAGGCGGCGGAGAGCTTTCTCACGAATCTGGCGGACTCGCTCGCGAGTTAGGTTGAACTTCTCGCCAATCTCTTCTATCGTCAGCTGCGGATAGCCGTCCAGGCCGAAGGAGTAGCGGAGGATCTCTGCTTCACGCTTCGGTAAGCGGTTGAGCAGTGCCCGGATCTCCTGCCGCAGCGATTCCTGCATCGTTGGCTCGTCGGGGTCGGGTTCATCCTCGTTGGGCAGGATGTCCAGTAAGCGGCTGTCTTCGCCCTGTACAAATGGGGCATCAACGGAGAGGTGCCTGCCAGCCAGGCGTAGGGTTTCAGCGACTTCTTCGGGGTTCATGTCCAGCTCTTGTGCCAGCTCAGCCGGGGTAGGCTCTCGCTCATAGATCTGCTCGAGCTCGCTGTACTTGCGGCTGATCTTGTTTAGTGCCCCGACTCGGTTGAGTGGCAGGCGAATCAGACGGGCCTGTTCCGCCAATGCCTGCAGGATGGACTGCCGTATCCACCACACGGCGTAGGAGATGAACTTGAAGCCGCGTGTCTCGTCGAACCGACGGGCTGCCTTGATGAGCCCAAGGTTGCCCTCGTTGATGAGATCTCCGAGCGAAAGTCCCTGGTTCTGGTACTGCTTCGCTACACTGACGACGAAGCGCAAGTTGGCTTTCACAAGCTTCTCAAGGGCTCGCTCGCCCTCCGGTCCACCGCGCTTGATCTGCCGTGCTAGCTCGATTTCCTCTTCTGGAGTCAGGAGCTCATACTTCCCGATCTCCTGCAGGTACCGGTCTAATGACGGGCTTTCGCGATTCGTATACTGTTTCGTAATGCGCATGGGCACTACTCTCAGCTGGTGGAACAGGCCATCGGAGCTTCAGAGCATGCCAATAGGACGACCGCCCAGAGGGGCTATTGTGGCGTCAACCGTAGTGCTTTGCCTCTCTGGGCAGCCATAGCTTTCCAGGAGACCCTACTCTCACCGCTGGAGGAGCAGCGGGATAGCATACTGGCGGTGTCCAAGGGAGAGGCGCAGCCAGTATTGTCCTGAGGCACAGAGGTCCCCTGAGTCTGTACGCCCATCCCATCTCAGGATGCCTTGGGTGGGGTGCTCTATTGGGAGTTGGCGAATCCTCCTCCCTTCACTCGTCACGACTTCAGCGGCGAAGAGCCGTGTGGTCTTGGGTAGGGTATACGCCACAGTGAAGACCTCAGCACTGGGGTTCGGGAGGACACGGAGTACGATTCCTAGTAGGAGCTCCTCCTGCACGCTGGCAGGCTGCTTTCCAACTCCTCGAATCTCTACGCGCAAGGTGTCACTGCGGAAGTTGCCGGCGTATGCCACCTCCAGGAGTTGGTAGAAGGTGCCCTCGTTGATGGGGGCAAACCGCAGAGTCAGCTCAAGGCTCTGCCCGGAGTCGAGTGCCACAGGCGTCTGGGGAGGATTGACGAGTCCAAACGCCATATGGGCTGACACGCCGAGCGAGAGCTCTGTGATGGAGACTCTCAGTGGTCCGGGGTTGATCAGCCTCAGTGACAGCTCCTTGCGCGTGCCGAGCATTACGGTGTCGAAGTCTAGGAGGGCCGGGCTAGCGAGGAGCCACGGGACTGCACCTACGCCACGCAGGGCAAGGCTGGGAGGTGTGCTGACGTTTGCTGTAAACTGGATCTCTGCTGTGCGCTCGCCTGAAGCTCTGGGGATGAAGGCAATCGCCAGAGTTCGCTCCTGCTGCGGCGCTAGAGTGAAGCTGCCACCACCACTGAGAAGTCGGAAGTCAGCGGCATGTGGACCTACGACACTAACAGCCGTGACGCGGAGTGTATCATCGCCAGCATTGTAGACAACACCTTGCAGCTCTACAGCAACGCTATCCCCGAGCTCTCGCGTTCCGAAGTCCACGGACGATTGCCGCAGTGCCAGTACAGGCTGGCCCGGCTGCCTAACAGTCAATTGTGCTGCTCGGCTGACTGTCTGGCCACAACTGTTCCAGACTACGCAGTCGTAAGAGCCAGCGTCCGAGAGTTGAGCAGCGGTGATGGTGTATTCCGGACGCGTTGCTCCAGCAATCGCAACCCCGTTCTTGCGCCACTGGTACTGTAGCTCCACTCCACGGGCTCCCACGCGGAAGGTAACAGACTGGCCCACGCGGACTGTCTGAGATTGGGGATGTTCTGTGATGACGGGTGGCTCTACGACGGTTAGTCTGGCTTGCATGCTGTAGGCAGGGGGCTCACAGTCGCCAGAGACGACGACATCGTAAAGCCCGGAGTCCGCTGGTTGGACGGAGGCAATTGTGTACGTTGCTGTCGTGGCTCCCGGAATAGGAGTGCCGTTCTTTCGCCACTGGTAGCGGAGGTTGGTCCCTGTGGCTGTCACCCGAAAGATCGCCTGTTGGCCGGTGCAGACGGTGAGCGATTGTGGGTGCTGTGTGATGCGAGGACGCTCCTTCACTGTTAGGCGTACCGTGTCGCTCGTGACCGAACCGCAGACATTGCTCACCACGACGTCGTAGACGCCAGCAGTACTGGTCGTAGCGGTGAACTGGTAGGTTGCCGTCGTGGCCCCAGGAATGTTCTGGCCGTTGAGGCGCCATTGGTAGCTCAGTCCAGTACCCTGGGCGACAACACTAAGGGTAACAGGAGTGCCCTCACAGACAGGCTGTGGCTGCTGCGGCTGCTGGGTAATCTGCGGTGGACCGCTGATGGAGAAGTTGCCATCGCTGCCGTCGAAGAGCTGTGCATCTGAGGCGTCGGATATGCGGATGCGGTACTGGGAACCTGGCTGCTGGTTCGATGGGATCGTCCAGCTCCAGCTACCGGAAGAGGCCGGGACGTTCGTTGCGAGCGTTGTCCAGGTCTGTCCGCCATTCGAGGAGAGCTCTATGGTAACGTAGTCTACGCCTGTGCTGTTCCAGCGGATGGTTCGGGTACTACCAGCGCACCATGTCTCTCCGCCATTGGGCTCTAGTACAGTGATGCCAGCAACAGTGAGGGTAACTGGGGTCATGAAGTTCCATGCGTCGCCATTAGTATTTCCGTTACCGTTGACAGCGTTCCCAACGGCGCGTAGGGTATACGTTCCCGGTGTCGTGGGTGCTGTCCATGAGAAGTTGAAAGAGGCCTGTCCGCCGCTCATTGTCTTCGGCTGAGTATGGGTAAGCTCGTTATTGGACAGTTGCAGTCCAGAACCAGAGCCAGGTGAAAGGCTTCCAGCGTTCTGCCCAAACTGATTATGTACGGCGATGTTGACTCCAGCGGCAGACTGAGTGCTGTGGGCGACGATGACGGTCAGGTTCAGCGTCTGTCCCGGACGGGTACGGAAGCTCCCGGTACTACTCTGAGCGGTCAGTGTCGTTGCAGACGAGCTGGTACCATGACAGGTGCAACCCGAGGTTGTCATGCCGACGGTGCCAGAGGAGTAGCCGGCTGCAGAGTAGATTCCCCAGCCAAGGAGGCAGAGTAGGAGAGCAGTCATGGTCATCTCCGGCTAGCTGTGATACGGACGCTTTAGAAGGTTATCCGTAGAACATTGCGGGCAGCATCATATTCGCAGGGGAAGCGCCGCAGAGGGCGCTCTGCTGGTCCTCGCAGTACCCGGCCGTCCCGCACGGCAAACTGAGCACCGTGACAAGGGCACGGTATGACGTCCCCAGTGGGGTAGCCGACGTCACAGTTCGCGTGGGGGCAGGCTACCGAAAAGGCAACGAACTCCATCTGCCCCAGTCGAATGATGAGCACGTTGCGCCCATTGTTGTAGGGCTCAAAGGGCTTCTTCACTGCCCCGCCGACCTGCTGCAGCTCTGGGACGCTAGACAGGTCCAGTTCTACTGTCCCGCTCGGCTCTGTTGCTTGTTTGGTTTCGGAGACGCAACCGGATAGCCAGTTGAGAAGTGCCGGTAGGCATAGACCTGTCCCCAGAACTGCTGCGGTTACCTGCAGGAATTGGCGTCGGTCAGCAGAGGTCTCCCTGCACATCGGCCTACCGAGTGCCTGTTGGACTAGCTGCGGTCGAGCCATAGAGGGTTACCCAGACGCGAATCGTCTCTCCGACACGGCTTCCAACGATCCCTTGACGCCCGCGGATGTTGAAGTCGCGCAGCGAGATAGTAAACTCGCTCTGCACCATGACGAAGTCCCCAGGGGCCCGTTTCCGTGTCTCGAGATTCTCCAGCACGTAGGTTAGTGTGATAGGGAGCTCCATCGGTTTCGATACACCATGCAGAGTGAAGGTCCCAACGGCCTTTGCCGTGAGGGTGGCTCGGTCTCGACTCTGCTCAGTAATCCGGACCTCTTTGAGCTCCCGGACGTCGAAGCTGATGGTAGGGTATCGCTCGGCATCTAGCCACTCAGGGCTCCGGAGGTGTTCGTCCCGGCGGGTGATTCCGGTGCGCATGCTAGCCACTGTCACCTGAATACGACCCGAGGTTGCTTCTAAGTTGGAAGGGTCAACCGTAAAGCTGCCAGAGATACCGTCTGCGGTTCCCTCAAACTCTTCGAGTGGGGCCGAGCTTAGGAATTTGCACAGGTTGGGGCCAACATTGTTCGATAGGGTTACGGTCTTCTTCTGATTGACGGGAAGGGGGAGCCGAGTTGCGGCAGAGGTAGTAGAGGACAAAGCGAGAAGGCCCGTTAGCAAGCAGCTGATCAGACGGACTGTCATGAGGTATCGCCATCCTTATGGGACATTGCTAGCCGGTGCTGTCGTTGTCGCCACCAGCCAAACAGCCACGCCCCGATGCCGGCCACAACTAGTGGACCGGCAACATCTAAACCTAGCCGGAAGTCTGGTCTCCACTCTACACGCTCACGCGTTGTGCCAAAGATAGGGTCAGCTTCGCGGTAGATGACCATTTGTCGGTCCTTCGTGAAGATGTGCCTGCCATGGAGCAGCCAAAGGGAGATGGTGGATATAGCGACGAGCACACCAAGACACTGTAGAAGTTTCCACCCTCGCATCGTTGCGCTGCCTCAATAGAACACATGGAGCTGGACGGCAACTCTCCCACTGCGGTAAGCTTCAGTATCCGCCCATCGGTACTCTGGACGTACCTCCACGAACGGGAGTACGAAGAGCTGGGCTCCAAGCACGAGTTGCGTCGTATACGGGGTTGCTGCGAAGGCTGGTTCCGTGACGGCTCCATGTTCAGCACGGAAGTAAGGCAGGACAGCATTCCAGAGCCAGAGGCTGGCCTCTGCCGAAATCGTCCAGCGGCACAGTACAGGAGCCCGCAGTATGCTAGCTTCTGCCCAGATGGCGAAGCGGTCAATCCAGCCAGTTCCAGCAAAGGCATTCCAGAGATCGAAATCGCGGTTACCCAGCCACGAGGCTCCCAGCGAAAAGTTCCATAGGGTAGCACTTGGTGTCAGCCAAAGGTGTCCGTTCCATACCAGTTGGGAAGCAGCTGTGAGAGGACTCTGTCCCGTAGGGCTACGCAGTCTAACGTCTGCTAGGGCTCCTGCTCGAAAGACACCGGCCGTCAGCGAGAGCCAAGGGAGCGAGAACCACTGTAGGTGTGTGCCCCACTGCGCGAAGTTCGGTGCCAGGAGGTAAGTCTCCTGCGGCGAGTCGTAACGCGCTCCCGGCAGGCGCCGGGTAAGCATCGTATGGTCGTCGTAGCGCAGACCCACCGCTGGTTGGAAGAATCCTACCCGGAGCTGTGGTAGTACTGGTAGTGGCTGGAGGGTGGCGGAGCCGCTCCATCGCTGCTGGCCAGGGAAGACGAGGCGGCCGCCGTTAAGGGTCGCTTCGACCGATACCGCCTTGATTGGCTGGACTCCGATGTGGAGCGCACCCTGCATCGGGAAGAGGCGCCATCGGGGCTGGAGGGTTGGATTGTGAGATTGGAAGCCCTGTAGACGGGCATCAACCCCGAGTAGCAGGCGCCCTCCCCAGAAGCCGTTTCCCTGCTGTCGCCACCGCTCTTCTAGCCAGCCGAGTCCGAGTTGACGCCACTGGAAGAGCCCAACGTCGTGCATTGTGTACCATCCCAGCTCGCTCCGAAGGCCCCCGCCAGTTGGGCTAACGTGGCAAGCGATGCATCGGTTGCTTGTCAGCAGCGTAAAGGTCGGAATTGCTGCCACAGGTTGACAGAGGCCCAGCGCCGCAATCCACATCCCTCCCCAGAGGAGGCTCATCCTATGGGTTCCCAGGGATACAAGCACGGGGAGATAAACGCTCGTCCTTGCTCAAAAGTTTCCCACTACCTTGTGCTACTGCGTGGCGTGGAGAGGTCTGCATACCTCTGGGGGGCCGTATTCGACCATAGCCTTACCCTCTTGGCCCGATAAGATGGGCCAGAGCTGGCAGGGCTTAGATGTATAGTGCACTGCTGAACTCCCGACGGCGGCCGAGCGTGATGGGGTGGTCTTCACCGAGGAACTTGAAGATCGCAATGCAAATGCGGCGGGCGGCATCATCGTGGTAGTACCGTTCCTGCCGGATGACCTCGATGAACCGCTCCAGCGCTGCGTCGAAGTTGCCTTGTTGTAGTGCCTGGACACCTTGCCAGAAGAGCGGGCGGACAGTAGATTCGGGGAGCTCTTCTTCGGAGCGTAGTTGCAGGATCGGAGCCAGGGTTCGGATGGCGGTAGCCAGCTCTTCGTGCTCAGAGCTCTCTTCGATTGGGGTAACCAGCTCTGTGGCACGCTGTGGGTCGGCAAAGAGCAGAAGGCGAGCCAAGAGGACGCGTGCCTGTTCGTTGGTTGGTTCAGCCGCAAGGACTTCTTCCAAGAGCGCCTGGGCCTCAGAAGTTCGCTGCTGTTGGAGCAGCTCTACTGCCTGCTGAAGGAGCTTCCGCTGGGGGCTGGGTAGTACGCGCTGTAGCCACTGCTGAATGACGTACTCTGGCAGGGCACCGACAAACTCGTCCACGACTCTACCATCGACGAATAGCTTGACATTCGGGATGCTGCGAACACCATAGCGGTAGGCTAACTCTGGATGCTCCTCGGTATTGACCTTCGCTAACACCCAGCGTCCGTTGGCTTGCTGTGCCAGGCGTTCTAGCACAGGGGAGAGCATCCGGCAAGGCATGCACCATTCTGCCCAGAAGTCTACCAACACGGGGACAGAGTAGCTCCGCTCGATGACTTCACGCTGGAAGTCCTGCACATCGTAGCTCATGGCATAACCCTCTATCGCAGTGGTACTAGGGCTTATAGACGAGAGATGAGCCGGAGGCTGTGTTCTATCTGGCTAATGGCCAGCTGGAGGGTGCTGGAAGTAGAGAGCTCTCGTTCTATGCTCTCACAAGCGTACATCACTGTCGTATGGTCCCGTCCTCCGAAGAGTTGCCCAATCATCTTCAAAGGAAGCTTGAGGTGCTTGCGGAGGAGGTACATAGCCACGTGCCGGGCTTCCGTTGCCTCGCGTTTGCGGGTCTTTCCGGTCAGTACAGAGGTTGCTAGACCGTAGTACTGAGCGACGGCGGAGAGGATGGTGTCAGGAGTTGGCGCTGACCCATGGGCGACCTTGAAGGCATCCGAGGCTGTGCGATGTCCAAGCTTTGCTACGGCTTCCTGGGCGAGCTCCACGGTGATTTCGCACCGGTCCAGCGTTGCTCGAGCCAGTAGGTGGATGAGGCAGCCTTCAAGCTCGCGGACGCTGCTAGTAATGGTCCGGGCTAAGTACTGGAGCACCTCCTCGGGGAGCTCCAATCCTTCATCAGCGCTCTTGCGTCGGAGGATGGCCAGCCGGAGTTCGTACTCCGGAGGTTGAATTTCGGCAACCAAGCCCCATTGGAGCCGGGAGGCCAGCCGTTCGTCCAGCTCGTCGAGCTCTCGCGGAGGTTTGTCGCTGGTGAAGACCAACTGCTTGCCGGCCTGGTAGAGGGTGTTGAAGATGTGGAAGAAGTGCTGCTGCGTCTTCTCCTTACCCGCGAGGAATTGGATGTCATCAATGAGGAGGACGTCCGCATTGGTGTAGAAAGCCGTGAACTCGTGGGCCCGGTTGTGCTGTAGGGCGCTGATGTAGCCTGTTGTGAAGTACTCGCTACTGACGTAGATGAGCCGTAGAGGCAGTCGCCGCTGCAGCAGGTAGTTGTGGATGGCCTGGATGAGGTGCGTCTTGCCCAGGCCGATACCACCATAGATGAGGAGCGGATTGTAGCGGGTCTGCCCAGGCTGCTCTGCAACAGCACGTGCAGCCGTGTACGCCAGCCGGTTACTGGTTCCGCAGAGGAAGCGCTCGAAGGTATAGCGGGGGTTGATCGGTGAGACGGGAATGGTTGGGGGTGGCGTCTGGAGCGGCAACGGTTGCTGTAGTGGTGGTGTTCGGAATGCTGGAATGCGGACTGTGCGTTGTTGGATATCGTCTCCTTTCTCCAGCATGATGTCGTACTCCAGCCGTGCCTTGGCTCCGAAGACCTTCACGAGCGCCCGCTGCAGGAGGCCGTAGTAGTGCTCTTCCAGCCACTCGCAGAAGAATTGGCTGGGGACCTGGACTGTTAGGACATTGTTCTCCCACCGCAGGAAGCGTAATGGTTCAAACCAGGTCTTGAAGGCCTGCGGTGGCACGTTGTCGCGAATCAGCTGGAGGAAGCGGTGCCAGAGCTCTTCGGAGGAGTCCTTCTCTGCCGGTTGGCTTGGTGCTGGTGATGCAGCGGAGAGCTCCGGAAACAGCTCCAATGTGCGTCGTGACTTCGGCAATCGCAGCCCCTCTGTGCTGTTTGACCAACCGCTTGCGCTTGGAAGTGAACGACGCAAAAATGCAACAACGGGCTCAGATGCGCTACCTTCAGCTGCGGCCAAGATTGCAGCACATTTTGTATGCACTAGCTTTATGCCTCATGCCTCAGGGCTAAGATCGCTGGGGTCAGCCTCGGCGAGCGAAAGCGCGAATTTTGCACGTAAGCAAGCCATCGGTAAGCATGGAGCAAGAGCCCGTTCAGAAGGCCGCTGAGACAGAACCGCTGGAGCCAGCAGAGGAGCGCGAAATGAGCTTCTGGGACCACCTTGGGGAGCTGCGACAGCGACTCCTCCGAGGGCTGGTGGGAGTTCTCTTCGGTTGTCTTCTGGCTGCATGGCAAGTAAGGTGGTTGGTAGAGGAGGCACTCTTGTACCCAGCCCGACAAGCTGGATTGCCGCTGCAGAACCTTCGGCCGTTTGGAATGGTGATGCTGTACGTGAAGGTGATTGTGGTGGCTGGCTTCATTCTGGGGGCACCCGTCGTGCTCTACCAGCTCTGGAAGTTCGTCGCTCCGGGTCTCTATCTGCACGAGCGCCGGCTGGTTCGGCAGTTGACCTTGTGGACCTCGGTATGTTTCCTCGCAGGAGTGGCGTTCGCTTACGGGGTCTTGATCCCAGCGATGCTGCGGTTTGCAGCAGGCTTCTCTTCAGAACAGATCCGAACGGTCGTTGACGTGACGGAGTACTACGGCTTCGTCACAACCACGGCACTAGTGATGGGGGTTGTCTTTGAGGTGCCGGTTGTCCTGGGTATACTGGCATGGGCAGGGATTCTTCGGGCAGAGACGCTCCGCCGGTATCGCCGGCATGCTGTCGTCGCCATCTTAGTACTGGCAGCCGTGCTGACCCCAACGCCAGACCCGATCAACCAGCTTATCTTTGCCTTTCCACTGTGGCTACTCTACGAGGTCGGCATCTTCGCGGTCCGTCTCATCGAAGCACGTCGATCGTGACTGTTGGCTCTCTCCAGGAGGTTTTGGAGCCGGTATCGCAGCAGCTACGAGAGTTCGAAGCATACGTGCGCCGAGTTGTCCGAACGAACGTGCCACTGCTGGACCTGGTCCTATGGTACATCTTCCGTCGTCGAGGCAAGCGGTTGCGGCCAGCGCTGGTGTTCCTCAGTGCGGCAGCCTGTGGCCGGCTCACAGAGCGGGCCTTCGTTGGAGCGGCGCTGGTAGAGCTGCTCCATACGGCGACGCTGCTGCATGATGACGTTGTCGATGAAGCTCCTCGGCGGCGTGGCGTGTCTTCAGTCAACGCCCTATGGGGGAATTCCGTGGCGGTCCTTGTTGGGGATTACCTGCTCGCTCGGGGACTATTGTTGGCGATGGAGCACGAGGAGCACGAGTTCTTGCGTATCACCTCGGATGCGGTCCGCCGGATGAGTGCTGCAGAGCTGCGCCACCTTCAGCTCAATCGAAAGCTGATCCTGGACGAGGCGGCCTACTTGGAGGTCGTTCGTGGGAAGACAGCGGCCTTGTTTGCTGCTTGCTGTGAAATCGGTGCCGTCAGCGCTGGTAGTGGGCCTGAAGCGCGGCGGGCTCTGCGGGAGTTCGGGGAGGCCATCGGGATTGCATTTCAGCTCCAGGACGACATGCTGGACTACGTCGGGCGAGCGGGAGTGTTGGGAAAGCCAGCGTGGCAGGATCTCCAGGAGCGGAAGCTAACACTCCCCGTCCTGGTTGCGCTCCAACGAATGCCGGCGGCTGAGCGTCGGGAGTTCGTCCGTTCTTGGAAAGCAGCAGCGAAGGCCCGGGCAGCAATGAAGCCGCTCGCACAGGCCGTCCTTCACTACGGTGGGATAGACTACACGGCAGCAATAGCACGGGACTACGTGCAACGAGCACTGGAATGGCTCCAGCACCTACCTCCCTCAGAAGCAAGCCGAGCATTAGAAGGGTTTGCTCACTTCGCCGTTGAGCGTACATGGTAACGGCACCGCAGGAGCTCGTCCGAGCCATAGAACGTGCCATAGACGCAGAGCAAGGAGAACAGACCTGGGGCTTGGTGCAAGAACTACTACAGGGCTTCCCGGAGTATCCGACGGCGTATTTACTAGCAGCACGCGTTGCAATGCTGCAGCACCGATGGGAAGAGGCTGTAAGTCTCCTCCAACGCGCAAAGCAGCGCTTCCCCCGCCATGCCGGTATCCGCAAGGCACTCGAGCAGCTCCAGCAGCAGCTACCTATGCTGGCAACAGAGAGTGCCCGATCCCACTCAGAGTTGCTGGAGAGCTCAGAGCCAGAGACTGAGGAGGTTGTTGAGGACCTTTCAGCAGCAGGCGCTCATCCCTCTGCTCCAAAGACTGAGCCCATTCTGCGATTGGTTGAGGGTATCGGCGAGTCCACAGTCCAGCTTCGTAGTAACATCGTGCGCCTCATTCCGGGCTTGGAATTCGCGCCCCTGCGGTACGAGCCGGTTCCAGTAGCGAGCGGATGGGCAGCCCTTCCTCCGCCGCCCCCATTCCCGGCCTTCGTTGAAGAGGCGCTCCGAGAGGCGCAGCGGCCGACAGAGGAACTGCAGCAATCGCTTTCGCCCCTAGAGGAATTGGCGCAGCGCTTGGAGCGTGCCCGCATCCGTCCACCCGAAGAGGAGCTGGCAGAAGAGGAAGCTGCTTCGACTCCTCCAGAAGAGCGATCGGAAGTGCTGCCAATGGTAGCAACTGAGACAATGGCCCGTATCTACGAGCAGCAAGGTGCCTACGAGCAAGCGCTCCGTATCTACCGTGAGCTAGTGGCACGGTACCCAGAGAAGCGAGCTTCCTACGAGGCTGCCGTGGCGCGATTGGAAGAACGCCTGCGGAATGCGGATTCTTGACTGGTACGTCCTGCGGCTCCACGCGGCCCCCTTCGCCTTCGGGGCGTCGGTGGTGATGTTCCTCTTCCTCATGCAGTTCCTGATGCGCTACGGGGAGCAGCTCCTCAGCAAGGGGCTGGAGCTCATCGTCATTGCTCAGCTCTTGGCACTGAATCTGCCGTGGATGTTCGTGCTGGCAGTTCCAATGGGGGTGCTCTTTGCCACGGTGTATACGTTCGGCTCGCTAGCGGCGGAGCATGAGACGACAATCCAGCAGTCTAGCGGCATGAGTGCCTGGCAGATGATGCGGGCTGTGCTGGGAGCAGCGCTGTTGGCGAGTATGGGGCTAGTCTGGTTCAGCGACCGAGTCCTCCCCGAGGCCAATCATCAAGCGAAGGTGATGCTGGCCGATATCCAACGAAAGCGTCCGAGCCTGCTCATAGAGCCGGGGCACTTCACGCGCCAGTTAGAGGGCTACACGCTGCTAGCTCGGTCGCGCGATACAAGCGGGCGTTGGCTCCTTGGGGTGACGATTTACGACGCTACACGACTAGGGTGGGTGCAGATCATCTCAGCCGATACAGCGCGGCTCCGGCTCAGCACAGGGCTGACGGAGTTCGTTCTGGAGCTGAGATCCGGCGAGCTGCACCAACTCCCTCAACAACGGGGAGACCCTCGGTGGGTGCGGTTTGAGCGCCTTCTGGTGCGCATCCCTGCGCAGGACTATGCCTTCGTCCGTTCCGATGCTCGGCTGTTTGCCCGTGGCGAGCGCGAGATGAGCATCGAACAGATGCAGTCCGTCGTGCAGGAAGCGCAGCAGCAGCAGGAGCGGCTACGCCGACAGGCGGAAGAGGTCCTCTCGCGGCACTGGCAGGAGCTCCTCTCGCTGGGGCCGAGCTGGGAAGAGCCCTCGGCAGCCCGTATCCAGCAGCGATTGCTGGCGGTCCGCAGTACATTGGAGAACTTAGCTGCTGAGTATGCTGCTGCAGTGCAGCGGGAACGGCAGTACCAAGTGGAGATCCACAAGAAGTACGCCATCGCTGCCGCGTGCCTGCTCTTTGCGCTCGCTGGGGCACCGATAGGGATCATGACCCGCGGTGGTAACTTCGGAACGAGTGCCCTCGTCAGCTTGGGGTTCTACATCTTCTACTGGGCAGCACTCATCAGCGGTGAGAAGCTGGCAGATCGAGGCTACATCTCGCCTGTGCTCGGCATGTGGTGGGGGAATGTGGTCGTCCTGCTGCTTGGATTGGGATTGGTCAGCCGAATCCAGTACGGTGCGTGGTACCGCCGCCTTTGGCCATGGAGGAGCCAGTAGTGTGTCCGTACTGCGAGGCCTGGTTGGAGGAGCTCCCGACAGAGTGCCACCTCTGTGGCAGTCGAGTAGAGCTGGAGCCTTGGGAAGTCCTGGTAGAGCTTCCAACCGAATGGGAGGCAGAACTCCTCTGTGGGAAGCTCCGAAGCGTAGGAATTCCTGCACAGGTACTATCGCAGCGTGACAGCACCCGTATGTTCACCGTCGGTGCCTTGGCTATTGTGAAGCTCTTTGTGCCGAGGGCTTACGGCGCATATGCCCGCCAGGTGCTGAGGGAGTACTGAGCCGGAGCACGGGGAGTGCTGAAAATCGGCTAATTTTCGCTGGTCCGAGCACCATGCAGGGAGTACCGATGCGGCAGGCCGTCATCATGGCGGGAGGCTTCGGGACTCGCCTCCGACCTCTGACGATTCGCCGTCCGAAGCCGATGGTCCCCGTCTTGGGCTACCCGATCATGGAGCATGTGCTCCGGCTGCTTTCACGCCACGGGATTCGGGAGTGTGTCTGCCTACTGTACCACCAGGGGGAGATCATCCGTCGCCATTTTGGAGATGGCTCAGCCTGGGGAGTCCACCTCCGGTATGTCCAGGCAGAGGCCGACTACGGCACCGCTGGCAGCGTTCGCAACGCTGCTGAACTATTGGCTCCGGAGCCGTTCGTGGTCATCAGCGCAGATGTGTTAACGACCGTGGACCTGAGTGCGGCGATCGCGTTCCACCACCAGCGGAGGGCTCAGGCGACGCTAGTGCTGACGCAAGTGGTGAATCCGTTGCCCTACGGGATTGTGCTGACAGAAAGCGATGGCCGAATTGTGCGCTTCCTAGAGAAGCCCAGTTGGGGTGAGCTCTTCTCCGACACGGTCAACACGGGCATCTACATCCTGCAGCCCGAAGTGCTGGAGCTCATCCCGTACAGGCAGGAGATGGACTTTGGCAAAGAGCTCTTCCCGCAGATGCTGCAGAAAGGGCTACCGCTCTACGGTTACGTGGCTGACGGCTACTGGCGAGATATCGGGAACGTGCGCGAGTACTGGGAGACGCACCGTGACTTCACCACAGGCACGCTACGACTTGAGCTACCGATGCTGCACCGGGATGGGAATGTTTGGTACGGTGAGGGAGTCCGCATAGACCCTACAGCTACGCTGCGCGGATGTGTGCTCTTAGGGGATGGGACCATGGTAGGCCCTCACGCAGAGTTGTCGGACTGCTTCATTGGTAGCGAATGCGTGATTGGCCCTGGAAGCCGGGTTGTGAGGAGCATACTGTGGGACCGGGTCAGCGTTGGTGCGGGGACGGTTCTTGACGGGGCGATCATCGCTAGTGGCGTGGCGTTGGGAGAGCGCTGCAGCGTGGAGGAAGGGGCAATTGTGGCCGAAGAGTGCCGACTGGGTGAGGAAGTGCTGGTTGTGGCAGGGGTGAAGCTATGGCCCGGTAAGGTGGTGGAGCCCAGGGCAGCAGTAACCTATAGCCTTGTGCATGAGGAGCGCTGGACGCATGGGCTCTTCCTGAACGCTAAGGTTGCTGGTGATTCCAACGTGGAGATCACCCCGGAATTTGCCACTCGCTTTGGTGTTGCTTTGGGTAGTGCTATGGGTATGGGCACGGCCGTGGTAACGAGCCGGGATGCAAGCAATGCCTCCCGCATGGTTGCCCGCGCGGTGATGGCGGGGCTGATGTCTTCGGGGGTCAATGTGGTTGACCTGCAGGTTGCCTCCATTCCGCAGACGCGGCAAGAGCTCCGTACCCGCCGCTACGCAGGCGGTGTCCACGTGAGGAGCTCCCCACGAGAGCCCAGGAAGACGGAAATCATCGTCTTAGGCGCTGACGGGCGGGACATTCCTTCCGGGTTCGCGAAGACGGTAGAGCGGATCTTCTACAGCGAGGACTTCCGCCGTGCCCCAGCGCAGCAGGTCGGCGGGCTGAGCTTTGCAGAGCGGTCGGCTGAGGGCTATCTGCAGCAGTTCCTGAGCGCACTCAATGTTGAGGCCATTCGGCAGCATTCGTTCCGGCTACTGGTGGACTACTCCTGTGGGCTGGCGGCAACCCTCTTCCCGCAGATTCTCGGCACACTCGGCTGCCAGGCGTTTGCTGTGAACAACTACGTAGATCCGCTCGGCCGGACGCCCCCGACAGACGATGTAGTCTTGGCAGAAGCAATCCGAGCCTTCGGCTGCGAGCTGGGAATCCGCATCGATGTTGGCGCTGAGCGTATCAGCGTCATGAATCGGCATGGGGTATGGATCAACCCTGCTCGGCTCCTGACACTGATGCTGAAGCTCTTCCTCTCTACGCATCGGGCGGAGGAGCCGTACACTGTAGCCGTCCCGGTTGCTGCTAGCGCGGAAGTGGAGTTTGTCACGGCAGACTACAACGTCCGCGTCGTGAGGGTGCGGAACTCCCATTCAGCGATGATGGAGGCCACACGTGACCCTACGGTCCGCTTCGTTGGCGGAACGCGCGGGGACTTCATCTTCCCGGAGTACCTCTTTGCTGCAGATGGCATGTTCTCGGCAGCCAAGCTCCTGGAGATGATAGCGCTGACGGGCTGGGAGCTCTCCGAGCTGGATGCCGAATTGCCGCGTCGGTATCAACGGGAGGTGCTCGTCCCGTGCCCGTGGGAGCGTAAGGGGGGTGTGCTTCGCCGTGCGATGGAGTGTTCTACGGCAAGGGATCGGCTCGTGATAGATGGTGTCAAGCTCCTCTTCGACGCTGGTTCGGTGCTGATCTTCCCTGACCGCCAATCGGCAGCGATGGTGGTCATCGCAGAAGCGGAGACAGCGGAGGGAGCAGAGGGGCTAGCGCAAGAGTACGCCCGTCTCGTACAGCAGTGGCAACAGTGACGCCTCTCAGCCGTCTATGGCGCCGGAGTTCGGCGCAGAGAACATCACATGCGGTTTTCGGCATTGCTCCATGAAGAGACCATCCTTCTCCGCCTGCATGCTCACTCAAAGGAGGAGGTGCTGGAGCGCCTGTTGGCAACCCTGCCGACAACCGGACTAGTGCGGAACTTAGAGGAGGTGCGCCGCGCGATCTTTGAGCGGGAGCACCGGATGACGACATGTGTGGGCCATGGAGTGGCACTACCTCACGGTAGGACGTCTGCCGTTACGGCTCCGGTGGCAGCCCTGGCAACCTTAGAACCGCCCATGCTGATGGATGCTCCGGATGGGCGCCCTGTGGAGGTTGTCGTCCTGCTCGTCGGTCAGGGAGACAATGTCGGTACCCACTTGCGGCTGCTGAGCCGGTTGTCGCGCTTGATGATGAACGCAAGCTTTCGAGCCCATCTCCTACAGGCCCAAGTACCTCAAGAAGTCGTGGAGCTCTTTGAGCAAGCAGAGGCACTCCACGAGAGTAACCTATGAGTGAGCTCCAGGCCGTGCGGGGCATGCACGATGTGCTGCCCGAGGAGTTGCCGCGGTGGCGGCGTGTGGAGGAAGTCTGCCGCACGGTTTCGGCTCGCTTCGGGTACGAAGAGATCCGCACGCCGATCGTTGAGTACGCCGCTCTCTACAGCCGTAGCGTCGGCGACAGCAGCGACATCGTCGTCAAAGAGATGTACACCTTCACAGACCGCGGGGGCGACCTACTGGCACTGCGGCCGGAGCTAACGGCTGGAGTTGTTCGGGCATTCCTACAGCATCGCCTTTTCCAACGCCGGTCTCTCTGGCGGCTCTGGTACTACGGCCCCGCCTTTCGCTACGAACGACCGCAGAAGGGACGTTACCGTCTCTTCCATCAATACGGCGCAGAGTGCTTCGGTTCGCCGTATCCCGAAAGCGACATAGAGGTCATCCTCCTGGCAGCGGCAATCCTACGAGAGCTGGGAATTCGGGAGTATTCCCTGCAGCTCAACACACTGGGGACACCGGACGTGCGGAGCCGATATCGAGGAGCGCTTGTTGCTCACTTTGCTGCCGTTCGGGACCATCTCTCCCCTGAGAGCCAGCAACGCTTGGTACGGAACCCACTGCGCATCTTGGATTCCAAGCACCCGAGCGATCAGCCCTTCATCGAGCAGGCACCCAGCATCTTGGACTTCCTAGATGCGGAGAGCCGTCAGCACTTCGAGACTGTCTACAAGGCATTGCAGGCAGAGGGAGTGCCGGTGGCGCTCAACCCACGCCTCGTTCGAGGACTGGACTACTACACGCATACGGTCTTTGAGTTCGTGAGCCCACGCCTGGGGGCGCAGAATGCTTTTGGCGGCGGAGGCCGGTACGATAGGCTGGTAGAGAGCTTCGGTGGGCCACCGGTCCCTGGAGTAGGGTTTGCTTTCGGGGTTGAGCGCCTGCTGTTGCTGATGCCGGACGTGGCTGCAGAGTCGGCAGTGGACGTGTACGTAGCCACTGTGGGCATGATGGAAGCGGCTCGGGCAGTAGTCTCCTCGTTGCGTGCTGCTGGCTACCGTGCTGTAGGAGATCTACAGCGACGTTCGCTCAAGGCTCAGATGCGGGAGGCTGACCGTCTGGGCGCTCGGGTAGCTGTCATCGTCGGCGAGAGCGAATGGCAGCGCCGCAGCGTTATCGTACGACTCCTCAGCGACAGTACCCAGTGGGAGTGCTCCCTTGAGGAGCTACCCAAGAATGTGCGCCAAGCCCTTTCTCGGTGATGTCCCTCCGTATCGGCTGTTCGTGACCTGTCGGGGGAGCGTAGACGAGGGTGTGTGCGTCCTTCTGCGGCTAGAGACTCGTAGCGCCTTCCGCTTTGCTTACGCTCTGGAGGTTTCTGGGCAGACCCGTCTGACAGACGGAGGAATTCCAGAGCTCTACATCCAGCTCCAGGGGATACGGCTCCTTACTGCTGGAACGAAAGGCGATGCTCCTGCCGTTGCCCACTACTCGGACTGCCTTCCGAAGGGGGTAGAGAGGTGCTACTGCACGCTTGAGTTGGGGCGGCGTTCTCAGCGCTTCCTACTGCGCCTCTTACCACCCTTGGCGGTATTACTCCAGCAGAGTGTCGTCGGTGCACCGATTGCAGAGCTGCTGCCATGAGGCGTGTGCTGCCGTTCCGACGCTGGCACGTCTACGCTTTGGTTGGAGCTATGGGCTTACTCATCGTAGCCCTGAGCTTCGTGACAACTCAGGCCATTGTTCGGGAGATTGTGCTACGGGAACGTCAGAGCGTCGGTTTCTACGCCGAGATGCTTCGAATCTTCTCTGACCCTTTCCTGGTGGCAGACCCCTTCCTGTTTGTCCTCCTGGACCACGTTGTTCCGACGATCTCCTTCCCTGTGATCGTCACCGATCCCCAAGGCGAGCCCCTCTACCCGTACCTGCAGAACACGCTCAATGTGGGGCTGGATACTGCGTGGTCGGCAGAGGTGCAACGCCGGTACTTAAAGCGTCTGCTAGCGCAGATGCGGGAAGAGTTTCCCCCGATCATTGTGACAGACCGCAATGGAGTAGAACTGGCGCGGATTTACTACTCCACTTCCGAGCTGGTGCGCTGGGTGCGGTGGATCCCGTATGCTCAGGCCGTGCTCATAGTAGCGCTGCTTGCGGCCGGTTGGTGGTCACTACGCCTCCTGAGACAGGCAGAAGAAAGTCGGCTCTGGGTGGTGATGGCCAAGGAAGCAGCCCATCAGCTTGGGACCCCGCTCTCCAGTGTCCTTGGGTGGTTAGAGCTACTACGGCAGCAGCTTCACGAGAGTGACCTCAGGAGTATCCTACAGGAGCTGGAGCGTGACGTTGCCCGTCTTCAGAGCGTTGCTGTCCGTTTCTCCCACATTGGGGCACGGCCACTACTGACGCCCCAGCCTGTTGCTCCAATTGTAGAGGAGGTCGTACAATACCTCCAGCCTCGGCTACCACGCAGCAAGCAGATTCAAATAGAGTCGGAGCTGGACCCGAATGCCATCGCTGCACTCAATCCTGAGCTCTTCGCTTGGGCGGTGGAGAATATCCTCAAAAACGGTGCTGAGGCTATCGAACGCCCGCCAGGACAGCTCCGGTTGCGGTTGACCGCTAATGAGCACAACGTCGTCTTAGAACTTTCTGATACTGGCCGAGGAATTCCTCCCAGTCTGCGGCACCGTATCTTCGAGGCAGGCTTCACTACGAAGCGGCGTAGTTGGGGACTCGGATTGACGTTGGCACGGCGCATCATTCAGGACTACCATGGCGGATCGCTCTATCTGAAGGAGAGCGTCCTTGGCCAGGGGAGCACGTTTGTCATAGAATTACCCGCCTATAGGCAAACGACGAGCCCCCGCAGGGTTCCCCGCGAGGGCTCGCCTAGGCAGGCTCTCCAGTGATAGATAGGGACTACCGCGGCCGAACCGGCGGCAAAGTGTCACGGTCACGCCGGCCACCTTCCTTGTCACCGCCGTTTGGAGGGCAGCAGTCCGTTCTACCGCTGCACCAGCACTCCCAAATCTGCAGCTGCTCAGGGGTTAGGATAGGGGCAACGCACTCGCAGAGCACTTGCCGAAGGCGGACCAACTCCTGGGCTGCCCACTCGCGCATTGGATTGTTAGCGAGCTGCTGCCGCAACCACTGGGCAATCTCTCGGAGCCGTTGAGCTGCTGTCCGTCGGTCCAAAAGGCCCTGACGTAACGAGTCTAAGACGGCCCTCCGCATCTCACGTGCCTGTTGCCAGTACTGACGCTCCGATTCTCGAAGAGCCTTGAGAACGGCGTGAACACTGTCACGGTAGATGCGGAAACAGACTTGGACAGCAACCCGTTGAGCGGAGTCCAAACCCAGGCATCTCCAGATGTGTAGCGGCCCTCGCCGGCCGTCTTCCCGCGGTGGATGGAGAGCGAAGTCTTCAGTAATATTCCTGCCGCTGACGGAGCTCGGGAAAGCCGCTGGTTGGGGAAGCTCTGGAACGAGGTTTTGGTCTGGCGCCGCGATCTGGTCTCTTGACTGACAGGCACCAATGTTTAGGAACCACACGCCAATGATAGCTCCTGCCGCCAGCTTTGCCCAGTTCACCCTGGAGTACCACATTGTACGACCACGGAGTTGTGAGACGTACTACACATGCAAGGTGAGGAGCGACGCTCCTACTGCCAGTAACCCGTGAGGTAGTTTCGCGTTACAGGGCGGCCTAAGTTCGAGAGCAGCAAGGGCCATTTGCTAAGTTTGCAGGGCCATGGTGGAGAGTATTGTGGGGGCTTGGGAACGGTGCCGTGAGTACATGGAGGCCGTGGAGTACCGTGGCTACGATCCTTATGATGGACTCTGCGCGCCGATGTGGAGGCTCCCTCTTTTGCGCTCGTGGCGTCTGCTGCGCCGTGTAGGGCAGCAGCTCATCCTACGGTGCCCCCTTAACCTACGACCACTTCTACGAATTCGGCCAGGCCAGAACCCAGTAACCTTTGGGCTAGCCTTGGAAGGCTATGTAGCTGCTTGGGAGAGCCTGCCAGAACAGCGTAAGTTATGGGAAGAGCGGATCCAACGGTGCATCACGGAGCTCCTTCGGCTGCGCAGCCCAGGGTGGGATGTCGCCTGGGGCTACGACTTCCCTTGGGAAGCTCGGCGGATGTCCTTGCCGGCGTATGCGCCGACGATCGTGGCAACGGGCATTATCACCGCTGCCCTGTTTCGGGCAGCCCAAGTGACAGGCCATCTCCAGGCCCGAGCTCTCTGCCTCCGAGCTGCTGAGGAGCTCATCCAGCGATTCCCCAAGAGTTATGATGGACCGACGCAGCTCTGTTGGGCATATTCCCCGTACGACCACCAACAGGTGTTGAACGCGACGCTCATGGGGGCTCGGCTCTGCGCCCATGCATATGTCCTACAATCTGCGCCCATGCATATGTCCTACAAGCAGACCCAGAGTTCCTCTCGCATGCCCGCCGGAGCGTAGCGTTCGTACTACAGCACCAGCTTCCGAACGGCGCCTTTCCCTATGCTGTTGGCGGCGATCCACGGCGTTGGGTTGATCATCTCCACACGGGCTATGTCCTTGAGTGCCTCCATGACTATATCCACTCCGTAGGCGATGAGAGCGTACGCCCGGCGCTCCACCGAGGTTGGCTCTACTACCGAGGCCATCTGTTCACGCCCGACGGACTGCCGCGGTATACCTCCCGCCAAACGTATCCGATCGACGCCTCTGTCTGTGCGCAGGCGATCCGGACTC
Organism: Candidatus Kapaibacterium sp.; assembly: GCA_025059875.1. Lineage (NCBI taxonomy): Bacteria > Pseudomonadati > Bacteroidota > Eximiradiia > Eximiradiales > Kapaibacteriaceae (SeqCode) > Kapaibacterium (SeqCode) > Kapaibacterium sp. (SeqCode). Next base: position 40,349 of record JANXCT010000008.1, on the reverse strand, counting down.
TGAGCCGCTTTGGGGACTTTGCAACCGCAGAGAGGGTTGCACGGTGGGCGATCCAATGGCTGCAGCATCCGGATGGCTCATTCGCCTATCGGCGCTATCGCCTCTGGCGGCAGTCTGTCGTCTTCATGCGCTGGTCAGTCGCATGGATGTTCGCAGCATTAGCAGAGCTGGTACGGGCTCACCACCTTGTTCAACGGCATGCGGATTTGGATTGACTTGGACAACTCCCCACACATCCCCTTCTTTGCCCCCTTGGTGCGGGAGTTCCGTCGTCGAGGACACGACATCGTCATCACGGCCCGAGACTATGCGCAGACGCTGGAGCTCGCGTCCCACTACGGGCTGCCAGTCATTCCTGTTGGGAAGTACGGGGGTGCTTCTCTAGCTGGAAAGCTATCTGCTTTAGTGCGGCGTGCTCTGGAGCTGCATCGTTCCGTCGGTAGACATCGTCCGACACTTGCACTCAGCCATGGATCACGCTCGCAGGTCTTGGCTGCTCGTAGTCTTGGCATTCCAGCCTTCGTCTGCATGGACTACGAGTGGACGGAGCGCTGGATCTTCCGCTGGGGGGCGCAGTGCATCGTTGTGCCGGAGGTAGCTCTGGCCGCGGCTTTGGAGGCGGGATTGCCATCCCACCGAGTGCGGTCATATCCCGGGCTCAAAGAGGAGGTCTACCTTCCCGACTTCGTTCCTCAGGCTGGGTTCCGAGAGCGATTGGGGGTTGCTGAAGGAGAGTGTCTAGTCGTTCTGCGTCCCCCCAGTGTCACAGCGAACTACCGAACGTCGGCTAGCCTCCGCCTCTTTGAGGCAGTGCTCCGTCGCCTCGGGCGTGAGCCTTCTGTAGTGGGGCTCGTGCTCCCACGTGTTGAGGAGGACCGGAGGTGGGTCGTAGAAGTGTGCCGTCGGTATGGGATTGAGAATGTCCGAATCGCGCAGCAGGCCCTTCCGGGGCTGCAGCTGCTGTACTGGGCGGACGCAGTGATCTCCGGAGGTGGTACGATGAACCGAGAGGCTGCACTCCTGGGGACCCTGACATATTCAGTCTTCGCTGGACGCATCGGAGCTGTTGACCGGTGGCTACTTCAACAAGGGAGGCTGAGGCTCCTGCAGACTCCGGAGCAGATTGAGCAGCTCTATATCGTTCGGCACTGCCGAGGAGCGGCCTGGCACTATCCGGACAAAGGGCTGGCGGCGGCACTCGTTGCACTCATCGAATCATTGAGCAGCTTCAATTCTCGCTGAATCGCTTCTAAGGGGAGGGCGATGTGGAAGGCGGCAGACGTAGGACTGCAGTTAGGGGTTGCCGTCGGCTCCGAGAGGAGCTCATAGAGGATCTCTGCAGCTGCACTTCGGCGTCCGAGGAGACGCAGCGACTGTGCTTTGAGGAAGCGGGCGAGAGCATGGTCAGGAGCGTAGTGGAGCGCATGCTCGGCCCAACTGAGTGCTTCGGTGTACCGTTGACTCTGCAGACAGAGCTGGGCTAAGTTCATCGCAGCCGATGCCGTTAGGCCCAAGGGGAGGGTTCCCAGGTGGAGCGCGAACTGCAGTGCTTCTTCAGCCTCACGGAAGAATTTCAGGCGGGCTAGAGTCTGGCCTAACTGATACCACGCATAGGCGTCCAGCGGCTCCTCCTAAACCTGGAGCATGAGGAGACGGTAGTTCCGATATGCCTTCGCCTGGAGGACCTCTGGGGATTGATCGTAGCCACTATGCAGGATTCGCAGCGGAGAGCGGATGATTTGCTTGCCCAGCGCCAGAATGGATGGGCTGATCTGTTCGTGCACGCGGCCGTGGAAGTGAATCGGCGGGTAACCGTAGTTACGGAAGATGCGGGGATAGGCACTCCAGTGGAGCTCTATGGTTCCATCTGCACGTCGGTGTGGGCTCTCAATCGTGCAGGCCACGCCGCCGACGTCGTCCGGTAGGTCACAGAGGAACTCCAGCAAGATGTTGAGGGACGCCGGGTGTAGCTGTTCGTCGGCATCCAGGTAGAGGATCCATTCGCCAGTGCAGTGGCGTAGGGACTCGTTCCTGGCTGCGGCGAAGCTATCGTTCCACGGAAATGAGTATACACGGGCCCCGTAGGATTGGGCAACTTCAATAGTTGTGTCGCTGGAGCCCGTGTCAACGACGACGATCTCGTCCACAACTCCGCGGAGAGAGATTCCAAGCAGTGGGCAAGTCGTTCGGCTTCGTTCTGGACGATTGCTCAATGAAAGGAGGGGGCGCGAGAGGGTCAGCGTAGTGCGCTCTCGCCGATGTCGGTGGCGGAGCAATTCCTCCAAGAGATGAGATGGGACTTGCCTGTGGCGGAGGTCTTGGAGGAATGAGTCGGCTTCAGCGAGCCGCCCTCGGGTGATGAGCAACTCCGTGAGCAGCAGTCGACAGGGGAGATGGTCTGTCTCGCTCTCCAGGCCTTCTCGGAGGAGACGCTCTGCTTCTTCCCACCGTCCCAACCCGACGTAGCAACGTCCCAGCCGAAAGGCTAACTCTGCAGGCGATAGCCGTAGATGTCCGATGAGCAGGCTCTCCGTCGTTGGCTGCTCTTGCCAGACTGGCCATTGCTCGTAGAAGGTAGCGGCGTGGTACCACTCTTGAAGCATCACGTATGCTTCTGCAGCAATGCTGGCAGCAAATGTCTGCCCGGGGTAGCGTTGGAGTACTTCGTGGCTGTAGCGTAGAGCCTCTCTGGGGGCACGGAGTGACAGCGCCACTTGAGCCTGCCAGCACCGAATCTGCCAGTAGAGGAGGGATTCGGGAGAACTCATCTGCAGCGCTTGCTGGAGCGCTTGGGAAGCTTCTGTCAAGCGCTGTAAGACCAGGGCCGACCGAGCATATTGGAGCCATAGGTATGCATTCCCTGGTTCCTCCGACAGTGCCTGCTGGAGGAGCCGAAGGTTCCGTTCATGCTCTGCTCGCAGTATACCCTCCCCTCGGGCATACCCTTCGTGCCAAAGTTCAATCTCTGACTGGGCAATTCGGAGCTCGCCGTTAAGTCTCGCCACCTGCTCGTGGATGCGCCCGCGGAAGCGAATCTCCTGGTGCCGCCGAAATAGACGGGCGACGAGAGCTATGGAAGTGCTTCCGTGCTCGGCCGGAGAGATGCAGCGGACCAACAGTGCATCCACCTTCGGGGAGACTGCCTGTAAGGTTCGCCGTACTACCTCCGGATTTCGGAGACGTTCGTCGCAGTCAATGCTGAGGATCCATTCTTCGTGCGCTTGCTCGAGAGCATAGTTCCGGGCAGCAGCAAAGTCATCGTTCCAGGGGAATGAGAAGACTTGGCATCCCATACGCCGAGCAATTGCTACAGTCGCATCCGTGGAGCCAGTATCAACAACGATGACCTCGTCAGCGATGCTCTGTACCGACTTTACGCATTCAGGCAGCGATGCTTCCTCATCTCGAGCGATAATGCATACACTGATGCCCATATCCCAGGAGTCCTTCTCGCACCGATGGGAATTATCGGTACTTCGGGGCAGAAGTGAAGAACTACGGGGTACCTGCTGCTCTACACAGTTATGGCCCCTTCAGCCGCCGTGATGCCGCCGGCCGCGCACGTGAGATTCTTCGACGTTGCGCACTGTAGCGCACCTACGACCGATTGTGACGCATGCTCCCGTTACAAGTGTGCGCATAATAGCACAGGCACGCTACAGAAGTTCTGGTTGACGGAAGCAAAAACCCGGGATGTAGGCAGATACCTACACCTGGGAAGCTCGTATGGGGACGTGGATAACGACTCCTATGCAGTAGGGCTGTCTGAGATTGTGTTGGTTGGTCCGAAAGCCAGGCGCTCATCGCGAGGCTTTAGTAGAGATGCCAAAGCCTCTGCCAACATCTGTTCGATAAGCCCGGAACTCCTTAGACTACACCGTTACCGTTGCTGCACCGGCATCGAAGGCTAATGCGACAGCAAGGATAAAGCACAGTGCCCCTCTGAAGCTTCGCACATGGATTAGGACAGCAATTAATCAGCTTGTTTTGAGAACATCAACGACCCCCCCCAATCTGTTTAGCAATCTCCTTAACCCCGCTCTTTCGGGGACAGGATTGACTTGATCTGCTGAGCGAGTTCCAAGGTTTGAGGATAGCAATGACTCAATCTGTTTGACAGTCTCCTCTAAGGACAGCAACGCCCAGATCCTCATAGGGGCCTCCTAAGTTCCTTTATCGAGGCTTGAGGACGGCAATGACCTGAACTGCTTGGCGATTTCCTCCGAGGACAGCAACGACTTGATCTGCATAACGGCCTCCATGATCCCTCTATCGAGCTCTTTGGCAATCTGCAACATCGTGCGTTCCTCCTGCTAAGAAGCTTTCTACTTCAATTCAAGAACCTGCCACATTACCTCTCCACCAATGAAGAAGGTCCCACCGCACTACCTCGCAACTGCCGACCAACTCGGAGCAGGTGATCTTTCCAAGCCTAGTTTCTCACGGTAGAGATTGCGGCCTCGAATAATGTCACAGTGTGATGTGTGCGCCACACAGGGCCTATGTCACGAAGGTGCCTGCGGACATCGGTAGAATTGGACGGCGGCAAAGAGCTGCTCGGCGACGACGATCCCCTGCCACCCAATCCGCAGACCGGCTGCAGCAAGGGCCTTTGCTACCCAGGTGTTGCAGGTTTGTAGTCCCCAGTAAGTCCCGTGGGCCTTGTAGAAGCGGACCCATCCGTCGGCTTGGGAGCTGGTGAGGATGGCCTGACCTTGGCTATCCCGTACCAGAGTGTGCTGCAAGAAGGAGCAGAGTCGGGCAATAGCAGCACTATCCAGGCAGAGAGGCAGAAGCCAGCTTTCTGGACCATAGTACCGCCGTAGCTCCTGTGGTACCGCGGCGATGCGGAGCACACTCTCGTTCCAAAGGAAGATCGCCTCCAATGCTAGCCGGAGGTCGAATCCTGGGGTTTGGTAGAACTCTGCCTCTCCCCAGCCCAAGTCTACCCAGGGGGTCGGCGGGAGGTGGGCTACCTCTGGGATGCAGCGGATAGCTACATGGCGGGGTATGACGATGCCAGTATGCCAGCGCTCTCGTACTAAGTAGATGGTTGTGGTAGCTGCTGGTGTCGGAGATGCGGGGAGTGGTGCCGTCAAGAGGGCAGACAAAACTCCTACGGAGACGGAGAGCAGCCCTGTGAAGCTAAGGAAGTGGACCATGAACACAAAGGGTGCATACCGCTACGGGCTGCCCTGTGGAGGTTGTCCCGGAGGCGCTATAGGCTGCGTTGGGGTTATTGGCGGAGCTGGTTGGGGCATACTGGCCGGTGCCCCTACGGTGACCGGTTGTCGTTCCTCTGTAGCGGTGCTGAGGAAGAACTTGTTAGCAATGACCGAAAGGATCAACAGGGCTGCACCGAGCCCTATCGTTAGCTTCGTCAAGAAGTCCATCGTCCGGCGCATGCCGAAGAGGCTTCCGAATTGCCCACCTAAGCCCCCAAAACTGGGTGTGAGCTCGCCACGGCCAGGCTGGATCAGCACCGCTGCAATGAGGAGAACGGAGATGAAGATCATCAAGATGACAATGACTGTGAACATCGTTTACCGGGCCTCATGAGCTACACTGCAAAAATAGCGAGAATGCTTGCGCTAGCATGGCAGAGGCTATCGCTGGGGTGACTGAAGCTGGATCTGGTAAATGCCCCAGGCAATCGCGAAGAGTAGGAAGGTCTGAGCTAGTTCATGCCACGTGGGATTGGTAAGCCAAAAGTGGGTTGCCAATAGGCGACCGATGCCTCCCAGTAGCAGGCAGAGGAGAGCTGCTCCAAGGGCTGCTAATGTCACGACATGCTTCATTATGTCCTCGCCGCAACATTGTACGGAACAGTCTCCAAGCAAAATACGTGTTTGCAGGGCTATAGCAACCCTCCTCAATGCTCACCTGAACACACTGCTAGCCGTTGGGCAACGTCCTACGGCGGGACGAGCTGAGTCCGGAGTCTCCATCTCCATGGTATGGGCAGAGATAGCACGAGGGGCGTTGGAGAGCTTACGAGCTTATCGGTTGCGCTCCGGCCTTACGGTCCTCGGCGTTGCTCTCGGGGTCTTCGCAATCATGGTAGCGGGGACGGCAACGGATTCGTTGGAGGGCGCCATCTCGCAGGAGCTGCTCCAGCTCGGGGAGAGCAGTTTCTTCATCTCTCGCATGCCGCCGATTGGAGTGTCGGGCCGTGAATGGCGAGAGTATCTGCGACGTCCACCCATCACCTATCAGCAGGGACAGGAATTCAAGCGCCAGATGGCACTCTGGACGCCGTTCGTCTGCTTGTATGCTGTTCAGCCTTCTGACGAGCAGGTCCAGTGGGGGAATCGAGCGACCGATCCCGACGTATCGGTCATGGGGACTGATGAGATGGCCTTCCGCCTTCTGAATGTTCAGGTAGCGGAAGGACGGCCGTTTGCAGAAGCCGACGTTGCCTTCATGCGGCCTTTGGCGATTCTGGGAGCTGATGTAGCAAGGGAGCTCTTCGGCTCGGCTTCCCCAGTTGGACAGCAGGTGCGGATTCGTGGACATCTGTTTGAAGTCATCGGGGTTGCTCGGCCGCGCGGGAGCATCTTTGGGCAGAGCCAGGACAACTTCGTGTTCATTCCGGTCGGTTACTTCATGCGCTTCTTCGCCTCCGAAGAGTGGGGCTCCCTGACGCTGATTGTTCAGCCGCGCAGTAGGAGAGAATTCCAGGCAACACTCAGCGAAGCTGTAGGGATACTGCGGCGTCTCCGTGGCTTGAAACCATGGCAGCCGGAAAACTTTGAGGTAACGACCAACGAAGGATTGCAGGCCCAGCTTTCAGGTCTGACACAGTTCGTTGGGCTATTCGGGACGGGGACAGGAGTGATCGCATTGGTAGCGGCGGGGATCGGGATTATGAACATCATGCTGGTCGCTGTCCGTGAGCGTACCCGTGAGATTGGGATTCGGAAAGCGGTCGGAGCTCGGCGGAGCTGGATCCTTGTCCAGTTTCTGACGGAAGCTGTTGTGCTCAGCCTCTGTGGCGGCGTTGTCGGTATCGTTGCCGGTATTGGTGCCGGCTGGGGGATCAGTGCTCTAGTAGGAATACCCCCGAGTCTGCCGTGGCAGTGGATGGGGCTAAGCTTCTTCCTCTGCGTGGCGTTAGGGCTGCTGTGGGGGACGTATCCAGCCTGGAAGGCAGCGACGCTGAACCCCGTGGATGCTCTTCGGTACGAGTGAACCGCGCATAGCTCAAATGTCGGCTCGGCGGGTACGCTGGTCGTGGTACATGTACGACTGGGCCAATTCTGCTTTTCCCACGACTGTTCTGACGGTGCTGCTGGGACCTTACTTGACCCACGTTGCCCTTCGAGCAGCGGATGCTTCTGGCAGGCTTTCTGTACTGGGGCTTGAAATTGCAGCCGATGCCTATTACCCCTTCCTGGTGTCGGTATCAGTGGTGCTCCAACTATTGATCTTGCCTCTCGCGGGTGCGATAGCAGACGCTTGGGGCCGGAGGAAGCTGCTGCTTCTTCTCTTCGCTTACGTCGGTGCTGCTGCTACGGTGGGGTTGTATTGGGTGGAGGGAGATCGGTACATCCTCGGTGGGGTTCTGTTTGTAGTGGCCAATCTCTGCTTCGGAGCCTCCATCGTCATGTACAACGCCTTTCTGCCTGACATTGCTGCTCCGCACGAGCGTGATGCCGTCTCCTCGCGAGGCTGGGCGGTGGGGTATGCCGGCGGGGGAACATTGTTGGGGTTGAATCTGCTGTTCCTGAGCGCTGCCGAGCACCTTGGTATAGCAACAGAGCATGCGGTACGTCTCTGCCTGGCTTCTGCGGGAGTATGGTGGGGCATCTTCACACTCATCCCTGCCATAGGGCTACCTAACGTTCGGCAGCAGTGGGAAGGCAGCAGAGGATACCAACATGTCTCTAGCAGTGGCATCGGGTTTTGGGAGACACTACGACATCTCCAGGGACCGGCTGTGCTCTTCTTAGCGGCATACTTCTTCTACAACGACGGCGTGCAGACCGTGATTGCTCTCTCGGGACAGTTCGCCAGTCGCGAGTTGGGGCTGCCGATCCAGACGATTACGGGAACGCTACTGGCTGTTCAGTTCGTTGCTTTGGTTGGCTCTCTCGCTTTCGGGATGCTCGCACAACGGTTCGGTGCCAAGCGGGTCCTTCTGTGGAGCTTGGGAGTTTGGATTGGCGTTCTGAGCTACGTTGCTCTAGGACTCCGGAGCGCAGAGGAGTTTGTCGTCATGGCGATGCTGGTTGGGCTGGTCTTAGGGGGTACGCAGGCTCTGAGCCGCTCGTTGTTTTCGCTGTACATTCCCGAGCGGCGGGAGGCGCAGTACTTCAGCCTCTACGAGCTCAGTGACCGTGGGAGTAGCTGGATGGGGCCGCTGCTCTTTGGAATGGTGTTGCAGTGGAGCGGAAGCTATCGGCTCTCCGTGGCGGTTATTGCGGCACTCTTTGGGATTGGAGGCATTCTTTTAGCAATGCTCCGCTACCCGCTACGCAGTAGCAAGTGACCGAGCTATCGTTTGTCGGAAGGCCTGCGATAGCTCAGAGGTGTGAGTGACAATCATCAGCACGTTGTTCGCCAAACACTATTTTTGTGGCGCCAGTTGACTCTGAGCCGTTACAGAAGAGAGGAAGCGATGGCACCCCGAGATTCATACCACGGAGTGCTATTTGCCCTGGCTGTCTTGCTACTAGTGGGAATTGGCGTCATCACGATTGGGGACCAGTGGTGGTGGCTGCCACCTCTGGCATCAGTCCATGGTGCGGTCATGGACCAACTCTTCATTGTCACGCTGGTGGTGACGGGGATAGTCTTCGTGCTGGTGCATCTGTTGTTAGCCTACTTCGTCTGGCGCTATCGGGCGCGTTCACCGGAGCAGCGGGCATATTTCTACCTGGAGAACCGTCCGCTGGAGGTTGTCTATACCGTTATTCCTGCGGTGACGATGACTGGACTGGTGGCGGCGGGAACGTGGGCGTGGTTCTGGATCCAAGGGCCACCACCTGAGGATGCGCTTCCAGTGCGGGTAATTGGAGAGCAGTTCGCCTGGCGCTTCCAGTACCCGGGGCTGGATGGACAGCTGGGACGGTTCCATCCTCGGTACGTCAGTGATACGAACCCGTTCGGGATCGATCCTAACGATCCAGCGGCGAAGGACGACATCATTGCAACGGAGCTGCATCTCCCTGTCAACAGGCCAGTCGTCACTTACTTGAACTCCAAGGATGTACTCCATAGCTTCTTTGTCCCTGTGCTGCGAGTCAAGCAGGATGCTGTGCCAGGGATGACGACACGGTTCTGGTTCATCCCTACGAAGACCGGCACCTACGACATCCCGTGTGCAGAGCTTTGCGGGCAGGGGCATTACATTATGCGGGGGCAGATGGTGGTAGAGTCGGATACTGCCTTTGAAACCTGGTTAGCTCAACAGCCGACGTTGGCGAAGACCCTTGGTCTGTCTCAATAGGATGCTTGGCTCCCCATGGCAACGACTCATGCGATAGAAACGGTTGCTACCCACCATGAGCCGAAGAGCTTCTGGCGGCGATACATCTTTAGCACAGACCACAAAGTCATCGCCATCCAGTACATCATCACCGCCGGCATCATGGGGATCATCGGGCTGGTGATGTCCTGGCTGATGCGGATCCCGCTGGCGTGGCCGGGTGAGTCTGTGCCGATTGCCGCAAAGCTCTTTCCGGGATTGTTTGAGGGCGGAGTCTTGCGTCCCGATGCGTATTTGGCGATGATGACGATGCACGGGACGCTGATGATCTTCTTCTTCCTGACGGCTATCTTCCTCGGTGGGTTTGGGAACCTGCTGATCCCCCTCCAATGTGGCGCTCGGGACATGGCATTCCCGTTTGTCAACATGCTGAGTTACTGGGTCTTTCTGCTGTCGTGCCTCGTCATGTTGGCGTCGCTCTTCGTCACCGGCGGGGCAGCAGGATCAGGGTGGACGGCCTATCCGCCTCTGAGCGCTGTAGAACAGGCAGCGGCTGGCTCTGGACTTGGGCAGACACTGTGGCTGATCTCCATGGCTGTCTTCATTGTGTCCTCAGTTATGGGCGGGTTAAACTACATCACGACGGTGCTCAATCTTCGGACGCAGGGCCTCTCGATGATGCGCCTGCCACTGACAGTTTGGGCCCTCTTCGTAGCAGCAATCATAGGATTGCTGGCCTTTCCGGCACTCTTTGCAGGCGTCGTACTGTTGTTGCTGGATCGGCATCTTGGGACCAGCTTCTACTTGGACCACGTGGTGGTAGCAGGACACCATCTTGCTCGTGAGGGAGGCAATCCCCTGCTGTGGCAGCATTTGTTCTGGTTCTTGGGACATCCGGAGGTGTACATCCTCATCCTGCCGGCTATGGGGATTGCCTCCGAAATCATCTCCAACAACTCCCGGAAGCCGATCTTTGGATATCGGGTGATGGTCTACTCCATCATCGCGATCGGCTTCCTCAGTTTTATCGTCTGGGGGCATCACATGTTCGTCAGCGGGATGAACATCTGGCTCAGTGCCGCCTTTACGCTGACGACGCTGATCATTGCCGTGCCCTCGGCGGTAAAGACCTTCAACTGGTTAGGAACGCTCTGGCGTGGTAAGCTCCGGTTCACGACGCCTATGCTGTTCGCTATCGGCTTTGTGTCAACCTTCGTGACCGGGGGGCTGACAGGAATCTTCTTGGGGAATCCGACGATCGACATTCAGCTCCACGATACCTACTTTGTGGTGGCGCACTTCCATATCGTCATGGCGACCAGCTCTGTGTTTGGGGTCTTTGCAGGGATATACCACTGGTTCCCGAAGATGTTTGGGCGGATGATGCACGAAGGGTTGGGGAAGCTGCACTTCTGGCTCACCTTTGTGGGAATGTACGCCATCTTCTTCCCCATGCACTACCTTGGTTTCTTTGGAGTCCCGCGACGGTACTACAGTTTCAACGCGCTCCAGTACCTCCCAGTAGATGCCCAGGCGATTCAGGTCTTCATTAGCATAGCGGCGTTCATTACTGGAGCGGCGCAGTTCATCTTCCTCTTCAACGTCGTCTACAGCCTGCTGCGGGGTAAGCGGGCAGAGGCTAATCCCTGGCAAGCCACGACGCTGGAGTGGCAAGCTCCGTCTCCTCCACCTCATGGGAATTGGGGGGAGCAGCTTCCAGTTGTCTACCGTTGGGCGTACGACTATAGTGTCCCAGGGGCTTCCCAAGATTTCGTCCCGCAGACAGTACCGTTAGACCAGGAACCGACAGGAGAGCGGTACCATAGGTACGTTCCAGCGGCAGTCAATATACCGTCGGCAGCCGTGAATGGTGGAACCAACGGTACCAACGGTGGGGGTTCGCCTGGTAAGGTGGATGGTTCCACAAACGGTGGTGCTCTGTGATGCCGTTTGTGAAGGCGAGCATACAGAGAACCTGGGATATTGCAGGACAGGGTAAAGCCCCAGGGGGAGACGGTAGTCCATGGGGTGGTGGCCCTTTGATGCCGACGGGGCAGCTCTTCGTATGGCTGCTCATCGTCGGGGTAACGATGCTCTTTGCTGCCCTGAGCAGTGCTGCGATAGTCCGCATTGGCATTGACGGGCGTATGCTCCGATTGCCAAGCATCGTGTGGTTGAACACTGTTGTGCTTTTGATTAGCAGCGCTGCACTGGGAGCCGTACAGTGGCACGTCAGAGCCCACCGGACAGTGGATACCTTAGCCCTGCGCCTGCTGTGGATTGGTGTGGGACTAGGTCTCCTGTTTCTCGTCGGACAAGCTGTCGCATGGATGGAGCTGGTGCGTGCCGGGATTGGATTGCCTAGTTTTCCAGCAGCTAGCTTCTTCTACGTACTATCGGCGGCCCATGGGCTTCATGTGGTTGGCGGTATTGTTGCCCTCTTGCTGCTCTTTGCCGTCCGGAAGCGTACACTCCTCTTCCGGCATCGCCTTGGACCAGTGGCTACCTACTGGCACTTCATGGCGCTGGTCTGGATTGGCTTGCTAGCAGTGTTGCAAGCACGGTAGGATGAGTGTAAAGGGAGCGATGGCGGCTGAAGTTATGGCACAACAGGTTGAGCGCCCCTCCGTATGGGCAGGTGGAGTTTCGCCCTTCGGGGTGAGCTGGCAGAAACTGATGATGTGGATCTTTATCCTGTCGGACGCTTTCATCTTCGGTAGCTTCCTTGTCAGTTACGCTACGAGTCGAGCCAGCATTGGTAGCTGGGTCAATGCGGGAAAGGTCTTCGCCCTTCACGTCGGAGGGTCGGAAGTTCCGCTGCTGTTAATTGCTGTCATGACCTTCATTCTGGTCAGCAGTAGCGGAACGATGGCGCTAGCCGTGGCGAATGCTTACGAGCGGCGGAAGAAGGAGACGATCCGCTACCTACTCCTGACGATGGCTTTAGGGCTAACCTTCGTGGGCTGCCAGGCGTACGAGTGGACGCATCTGATCGTTGACTACGGCGTCCGACCTTGGTGGAATCCCTTCGGACCGCCACAGTTTGGGGCGTACTTCTTCACCTTGACAGGCTTCCATGGGCTGCATGTGCTCAGCGGGGTGATCTACTTGGGGATCATCGCCCGTCAAGTTGCTAAAGGGGTATACGACCGGCGTGGATCGTACGCGAACGTGGAGATAGCTGGGCTGTACTGGCACTTCGTAGACCTCATCTGGGTGTTCATCTTCACGATGTTCTACCTGTTCTAAGGGGTGACGATGGTAGAGCAGATGCAAGTCCACCATGGAGAGCAGCCCGGGGCGGTCCACGCTCCGATTCGGACCTACTTGACGGTGTGGGGTTGGCTCTTTGTGCTCAGCGCGATTGCCTACTTCGTTGATGTCGTACACCTTGTCGGTTGGCTGAAGGTTATCCTGCTCTCCCTCTTGGCGCTCATGAAAGCAGGACTCATCATGGCGTTCTTCATGCATCTGCGCTTTGAGCGCCTGAGTCTCGTTTATGCTATCGTTGCTCCGATCATTTTCCTTGTGGTGATGCTGGTGGGACTATTGCCCGACGGTATCTCGGTATTCTTGCGGCGGTAAGATGTGGAGGTTTACGCTTGCAGTGTCATCCTTCTTTGCAGGGAGCGCTCTGGCAGTAGCACAGTGCTCGCTATGCCGTTCGGCTGTTGAGAGTGGGGACCCTGCATTTGCTGAGGCGCTGCGCTCGGGGATTCTACTGTTGCTGGTTATGCCTTACTTGTTGGGTCTCTGTGTTGGCGCTGTGGTTTGGCGGTGGAGGCGGCGTCAGCGCACATCCGTGATCCGTAGGCCATCACAGCGTTCGCGAGTGCTGGAGGCGGTATAGGAGCTGTCTTCGGCTGCACGCTCCGCTAGGGGAAGCGTAATTTTGCGGCACACTTGTGGAGTCCGGTTAGCGTGCATAGAACCAACCGGCAATGCGTCTGACGTACCAACCGAGCCGAGTTAAACGGTTGCGGAAACACGGTTTCCGAGCACGGATGAAGACTCGGAATGGGCGTAAGGTCCTTGCACGCCGTCGGGCAAAAGGGCGGCACAAGCTTACGGTGAGCGACGAGCGCAAGAAGTGGTAAGCCTACACCCGCTAAAGCGCCGTAAGGACATTGAAGGACTGTGGGAGAAGGGGCAGCGGTACGCCCATCCGATGCTCACCCTGGTGGTGCTTCCCACATCCGAAGGATCGAATGCCATCGGATACGTTGTTAGTGTCCCCCGCCGGCGGGTTCGAAAGGCTGTGCTGCGGAATCGGCTCCGTCGCCTCTTGCGGGAGGGGGTACGAAGGCTCTGTCAGGAGGCCTCGGAAAAGGGACTAAAGCTGCCTGTGCGAGAGATTGGCGTAGTATGGCGTGGTAGCCTTACGGAAGAGGAGCTTCGGCGGCTTCGGCTATCGCATCTCATGCTGGCTCTGCGTGAGCTCTTCCAGCAAGTGCAAGCGTCAAATCTGCATCCGTAATGCGGTTACTGCTCGTCGGACTCCTACGCTGGTACCATCGCTTCCTATCCTCGTGGCTGCCGTCAGCGTGTCGTTTCTACCCGAGCTGTTCTGAGTATGCGGCGGAAGCGCTACAGCGCTACGGCCTCCTGCGAGGGGGCTGGCTGGCGCTCCGCCGTCTCCTGCGATGCCATCCGTGGCATCCTGGCGGGATAGACCCAGTACCGTGAGGGTGATCCGATGGACAAGAGAACCCTCCTTGGCATTTTTTTGATAGCCCTCCTAACCACCATCTGGATGGTCTACACCTCCATCTACTTTGCGCCGAGGGTACCTCCTGCGGATACCACCACACAAGTGCGGCGGGGAGAGATTCGGGGAGTGCCGACAAGGGCTGCCATAGGAGCAGCAGATACGACCCATATGCCGCCGGAGCGTTGGATAGAGGTGGAAACGGACCTCCTCCGGCTGCGACTGAGTAGCTATGGGGCAACGGTTGCTCAGTGGGAATTGCGGACATATAGGGATTGGCGCAAGGAGCCAGTTCGGCTCATTCCCTGGGAGAACCGTGTACTGGCGGTGAGTTACTACGACCAACAGGGGCAGCGAGTAGATACCCGACGCTTCCCGTTTACCTTCCTTTTGCCAACCGATAGCCTCTACCGGATCTCAGGCCAGGATTCGCTCGTCGTCCGGGCCCGATACATGGTGGATTCGCTCCGCTTCTTAGAGCGGTGGTACGTGATCTACGGCAACCGGTACCATATCCAGGCCGGGATTCGGCTAGTCAACATGCAGGATGTCATTGCGCAGCGGCGCTATGACCTCCTCTGGCCTGGGGGACTGAAGTACCAGGAATACAACAGCGTGGATGAGTCCCACAGCGCAAAGGCAATGATCTCCCTGGCAGGGAGCATCGAGGAGTTGGATGCCCACGACTTTGCTCAGCCAGTGGAGACTCAGGCTACCGGGCAGGTAGACTGGGCAGGATTGAAGACGAAGTACTTCGCGGTGGCTCTCCTTCCCGTTCCGCGTCCCAAGGAGTTGACAGTGTTTGCTCGAGGACAGCGCTTCCATGCGCCGAATGACGGCGTTGTAGAGCGGTATGAGCTTTCCATTCGCCTGCCGTATCGGGAGGGAGATGAGAGTATGGTCTTCCAGGTCTACGGCGGACCTTTGGCTTACGACATCGTCAAGGGATACGGGTTGGAGGCGATGGTGGATTTCGGGCTGCGCTGGCTGGTGCGCCCGATCGGGGAGTTCTTCATGCTACCAGTCTTCAAGGCACTTCACTGGCTCATCCCCAACTACGGGGTTGCCATCATTCTGTTTGCCGTCCTCATGAAGATTCTGATGCACCCGCTGATTCTGCCGCAGCTCCGTTCGGCCCAGCGGATGCAGCTGTTGGCGCCAGAACTGCAGAAGATTCGCGAGAAGTACAAGGATGATCTGCAGGCCCAGCAGCGGGAGCTCTTCCGGCTCTACCAAGAGTACGGTGTCAATCCAATGAGCGGCTGTCTGCCAATGCTGCTACAGCTCCCGATACTCTACGCACTCTGGGCGGTGCTGAACTACTCGATCGAGCTGCGGCAGACGCCGTTTGTGCTCTGGATCACCGACCTCTCTGTGCCAGACCGGCTCGTACAACTGCCCTTCCGAATACCGCTGTTCGGTTTCGACTACATTTCGGGTGTGGCCCTCCTGATGGGAGCAGCGCTCTTGATCCAGCAGCGCCTCAGCATCACAGACCCACGTCAGCGGTGGATGGTGTACTTCTTCCCCATCCTTCTGACGCTGCTCTTCTCGGCCTTCCCAGCGGGGCTAAACCTGTACTACTTCACCTTCAACCTGCTCAGCATTGGCCACCAGCTCTACTTGACGCGCTTCAGCAGGAAGAAGCTGACCCTGGAAGACCTTAAGCGGCAGCCGAAGCGGGAAGGATGGCTGATGCGGCGCCTCCGCGAAGCCCAAGCGTTAGCGGAAGAACAAGCAGAACGCCTGCCCCCTAGCCTAGCTCGCTGGCTCAAGGTAGAGCCGCCAAAGCCTCCGAAGCGGCAGAAGAAACGGCGCTAAGCTGAAGCGAGCTCAAGGGCATTGGCGACGTCTTCTAAAAGGTCCTCTGTGTCTTCGAGCCCACACGAGAGACGCACAAGTCCTTCTGTGATCCCGAGAGCATGGCGGCGTTCCGTGGGGATGCTGGCGTGGGTCATCGTTGCAGGATGAGAAGCCAAAGACTCCACGCCTCCCAGCGACTCCGCGAGCGTGAAAATACGGAGGGCTTGGAGGAACCGAATTGCCCGCTCGGCAGAGCCGAGGTCAATCGAGAGCATGCCAGTGAAGTTGCGCATCTGGCGGCGTGCGAGCTCGTATTGAGGATAGTCTGGAAGTCCAGGGTAGTACACTGCACGTACGGCAGGATGGCGGGCACAGAGTTCTGCCAAGGCTTGAGCAGAGCGTGCATGCTGTTCCATCCGCACTGCTAAGGTCTTTACCGAGCGGAGGCAGAGCCAGCACTCAAAAGGACTAGGAACCGCACCTGCGGCATTCTGCAGGAAGCGGAGAGATGCCGCAATCTCTGGATTCCGGGTCACTATGACCCCGCCGATGATATCTGAGTGCCCCCCGAGGTACTTCGTGGTGGAGTGGACGACTACATCTGCACCGAGTGTGAGTGGCTGCTGAGCATATGGTGTTGCGAAGGTGTTGTCAACGACCAGCCACGCATCGTGGCGATGGGCTACTTCAGCAAGAGCCTCGATATCAGCCAGTCGGAGTAGTGGATTGGATGGGGTTTCGACGTAGAGCATCCGCGTTGTTGGGCGAAAGGCGGCTTCGACGACTTCTGGCGTGCGCGTATCCACGTACGTGACCGAGATGTGGAAGTGAGACCAGATGCGCTCGAAGAGCCGGAAAGTCCCGCCGTAGAGGTCGTCGGAGGCCACGATGTGGTCTCCCGGACGCAAGAGCCGGATGACGGCGTCGATAGCGGCCATGCCGCTTGCGAAGGCAATGGCTTCACTGCCTTCCTCCAGGGCCGCAATGTTGCGTTCCCAGGCCTGCCGCGTAGGGTTGTTCGTCCGGGAGTACTCAAATCCTCGATGTTGGCCAGGAGCTTCCTGCGCGTACGTAGAGCTCAGGTGAAGGGGAGGAATGACTGCGCCTGTTGTCGGGTCTGGCTCTTGTCCGACATGGATGGCACGTGTGGAGAAGCCTCGGTATTTTATGGGGCCCATTCAGCTATCAAGCTAATGCTGTGCATCAAGCGCAAGGGACTGCTGTAATCGTACGACAGGGCGTAGTCCAGCTGGAGGTGGAAGGGTAGGCCGTGTTAGTGGTGGCATCTGGATGCCGATGCCTCCCCCAAGCTGGGAGAGAGCGAACCACCGGACGCGCCCAGCATCGTCTCCTACGATGGTTAGGCCGGTCCGGAGTGAGAAGCCAGAGAGAGGGGCTACTTCGACTGCTACCAATAGAGAGGGGCGCGCTATCCCTTGGGTGTAGCGGGCCTCAGTGGAAATGAGCAGGTACTGTGGTGATGGAATCCATACGACGGTCTCCTCCCCAGTGATGGGGTGACGCTCTCGACGCGTAGACGGGGCCAGTTGGAGTTCTGTGGCAACGCCGACAGCGATACTGAGCGGGAGGGACTCTCGATGGCCTTGCCATGCTATGAACCCGCCAAGGTTCGACAGAGCTGCTCCTATCGAGACCGCATTGGAGACCTGGAACAGGGCACCAAGGTCAGCAGCAAAGCCGTTGCCAGCAATCCCCCCGCCGAGCAGCCCGCTCCAGAGGTACTTTCCCAGCACCCCAACACTGAAGAAATCCCAACGGAAGGCTCCGCCAAGGGCAAGGGCATAGTCCTGTGGAACGTAGCTCCCAAGTGGCTCACCGCGAGAGGTTCGGGCGGTGAAGCTACCGCCAGAAAAGCTACGGAGTCCTGCGCTCACGCCGACGATTTGGCTAATGGACTGAGCATAGGCCAGACTGGAGTAGACTCGCCCGATTCCCAGTAACGATACCGAAATAGCGGCTTGGGGACGTTCCGAGAGCCATGCGGAGGCGGCTGGGTTGGCAAAGCAGCCACTGGGTTCGTTGGCGATTGCCGTATATACTCCGGCCAGCCCGAGGGCCCGGGCTCCAGCAGGACGCTGGAGTGAGCTTAGCGCCACCCCCTCTGTTAGAGGTTGGGCCCAGCCCGCGGATGCGATGAGCAGGCCAAAGAGTGGCTTAACGGGAGAGTATGAACTTATGGGCCACACGGAATCCATCGCCTTGGGCGACGCAGATGTATATGCCATTCGGTAGGCCTGCAGTTGGGATAGGGTACTCCCGAATGCCTGCTGAAGCTCTCCCAAGGTAGACCGTTGCTACTCGCTTGCCGAGCAGGTTGTAGATGCCAATGTCCAGGCGCCGCTGGTCAGAAGCAAGCTCTACGACGACGATGAACCCTCCCTCAGCTTCGCGAATGGATTGAATACGATTCTCACGCGGCAAGGAATCGGCGATGGCGCGTCGCTCTACGTATTGCGGCGCTGCTGCCGGGGGTGCAGGCGTGCCCTCCACTCGCTGGGGAGAAGTCCAACGGGCGTGGAGGAGGGTTGTGGCTATGAGCAGAAGCAATACAGTCGCTGCATGCTTCATTCCACCCTTCCATCTGGAGCTCGTGAGACGGCCGTAGAGACGAACGACGGTGAATCCTGGGTGCGCTGTGCTGCGGGAGCCGGGGAGGCAGCGGTGAGTCGTAGATGGAGCTCCAAGCCCTCCTGCGGAATCTGCAGGCGACGGGCGAGACGGGCACGACCTACTGTGCTCTCTGGAATGGATTCAGGCTGGAGCTGCTGCAGGACGTCCCGGAGATACTGGGAGCGATAGCGGAGGCGCTGCCGCCATAGTTCCACCAGTGGCGATGGTAATCTATGAGAGGTTCGGTGCTCATCGACTGGTGGTGGTTCTGAGGGGTCGGTCATAGCGATGCCCGTATCGAGGGATTGTTCCTCGTGGGGCATGTCAAGTCGGTGCGTACTGGCGGCAGCAGTATCCACTTGGAACTGCCGTTGGGATTCCGCAGCAGCGTAGTGCTGGAGAGCTACGCGGATGTAGTCCGAAAAGGGGGTGCAGAGGACTGTGTCTCGTTCTTCGGGGAGTCAGCGGCTCTTCGACGGGCGGCTTGGGAGAGGTGGCGGAGGATGAGGAGGAGAATTGCGGCTCCGAAGAGGCCGAAGAGTGCGGGTGCTGCCGTCAGCAGCCATTCTGGGGCTCTCTGCTGCAGTGGGGATGACGGGGAAACGGCGCTGGAGTCCACCGCAGCAGCAACAGTTGCCGCTGGAGGCGAGGGAGCCAACGGGAGAGTGTCTGCAAGTGGCCAAGAGAGGGCTGCGTCGATTAAGACTGCTAAGCTGTCGGGGCTCAGTGGCGGCGGGGGAGGCAGTTTTCGCTGAGTCAATGCTTGAAAGCGGGTTTGTGCCCATGCCCACAGCCGGGCATCCCCGGTGAATTCCGCAGTGTAAGCAATGACAGCGTAGTAGTCTGGCAGCGAGCTCCGTCCAAATGCCTGTCGCAACCAGTGGAGCGCAGTGCTAGCATGTCCTCGGCTAAGCGCCCGGATTGCAAGTAGCGCAGCAGCATTCGAAGAACCACGGAGCGCTGCCTCTGTTAGCAGGCTGTCGGCAACGGTGTCGGCTCTGAGCTCCAAGGCTAAGAGGGCGCTGTGGTAGAGGTCCTCGCTTGGGGGGAGCGTGTCCCAACGGATCGGTGTAACGAGGAGGCAGTAACTCAGAGGCAGCCAGACGGCGCTGTATCCCTGAGGAGCTGCCAGCGACAGGAAGATGCGGAGATCAGTGCTATCCTGTTTGAGGTATGCTTCCCGTACTGTCCCTTCCACCCACGAACGCGAGCGGACTGTAGGGGCTAGCGTGCAGTGAGGGAAGGATAGAAGGATACGGCGCTTATCAGCCGACAGATCCGAATACCATCCCTCTGGGGCTTCGGAGAAGAAGAGTAGGACGCGTCCCAGGCTATCGCGCTCAACTCGCTCAAGCACCCTCCCTGAGGTCTCAAGAACGAGCAAACAAGCAATGCCTAGGATGTAGAGGGTATGCATTCCGCATCCCTGGGATATTGGACGTGTGCTGCAAGCGGGAAGCAAACAGAGACTACTGTCCCTAGCCCGCTCTGGGAAGTAATACGGATGCTTCCCCCATGTTGCCGAACAACCTCGCGTACAATGTAGAGTCCGAGCCCTGAGCTGTGGGACTTAGTTGTGTGGGGGGATCGAAGACGTGGGCCAACGCCTCTGAGGGAATGCCGACCCCGGTGTTAGAGCACTCGATGACTAGCGTTGTACCCTCCAACCGGAGTGAGACCAGCAAGGTTCCTCCTTGCGGCATGGCATTACGTGCGTTGAGGAAGAGGTTCAGGAATGCCTGTTCCAACCGTTCTGGATTGCCAAGGATGGTCGTTGTTTCAGCAGCAACTTCCAGGTGGATTCGGATGCGGTCACGCTGGAATTGCGGGTATAGGAACTGGAGGGTCCGCTGCAGGATTGGGACTACGTCCACAGGGGCTAGAGGAGCAGGAGCCGATCTTTGAAGCAGACTTCGGAGTTCGCCGATGAGGGTTTGCAAGCGAAGGAGCTCCTTTCGGATACAGCGTGCATGTTCAGCAGCCTCTTCTGTGGAGCCCTCTATGAGCTCAGCATGCGAGAGGAGAGCTTGTAGCGGGTTGCTGATTTCATGGAGCACGATGCTGGTGATTCGGTCTGATGTTGCCAGGGCTTCAGTCCCACGACACTCTTGCCGGAGGCGCCGCAGTTCGGCTTGTAACAATGCAACAGTCTGCGCGCTTTCGGCATTGTCCACTAGGACCTGAACGAGAAGGCCAAAAGAGGAGGGGTCTGCAGGAAGGGAGTCCACGGATAGGGTGGCGGGGACTCCGAGAGCGACGAGAGCTCCGAGTCGGTCTCGTTCGAGGGGGATCAAGAAGAGAAAAGAGCTTCCTGCACCGAACAGTTCCGGCAAGAGCGCTGAGGTCCCATGCTTGACAGCCCAGTCAACGATGCCCTCTTCTACGAGCGCACGAGCATGCTCAGTGTGCTCAGGTGGGTACACTTCCAGGGCACCATCTGGGCGGAGGCGGAGTGCATATACGTCTGAAGCCCCTGTCCAAGTCTGGATGAGCTGGCAGGAGTGGTGGAAAATTTCTGGAACGGAGGTAGAATGGAGAAGCTCGCCAATGGCTTCCGGGGATACACCCGTACGGATGACGGCATCCTGAGTGATACGTTGTCGGAGGTGTTCGATCTCCCGCTGGAGCAAATCGCAGTGGAGTTCCAGCAAGTGAATGTACTGCTCATGCTGGTTGTGTAGCATCCTGCTCAGCCACGAGCCATCACTGTTGATAGAGACTGGTATACTCGCTCCACCTCCTCCTTCAACGGAGGGGTGGGGGCTCCAGAAGCCTCTATCAGGCCACGTGCCAAAAGGTAGTCGCGGAGGGATGGAGGGATGTAGAGAGGGCAGGAAATCGACTCCGTAGCGTACCACTGGCGTAGCCCAGCACTATGAGCAAGGGATTCTCCGAGGGCTGTCAGAGCAGTCAATGGCTGGGCGATGCCGTTCAGTGGGGAGGAGGGGAGGAGCGGAGCAGGAGGGAGCTCTGTTGCTGGAGGCTCTTCTGTATGGTGATAAGCAATTGCGGCTGTCAGTGGGGTCGGCAACTGCCATCGCTCTGCTAGCCATGAGCCCAGCTCGGCGTGAGTCGTTCCTAATACGGCGTACTCTGCTTCGATGTATGGGATAGCTGTGGATTGCTGGTGACGCTTGATTGCAAGGAACTCTGCTGGAAAGTAGGTGGCGATGAGCAGCACTCCGATATCGTGGAGTAGCCCTGCTGTAAAGGCTTCTCCGGCGAGGCGGTATCCCAAGTAGCGAGCAAGGCAGCGGGCGGCAGCAGCGCAGTAGAGACAGTATCGCCAGAATGGCTCCGGTTCTAGCGGAGAGGAAGGGCCCGTATGGAGGAGCTCATACAGTGTTGCAGCCACTAGGAGCTCGCGGACGGCATCGTTCCCAAGTAGCGAGATGGCAAGCCGGACAGTTGTAATCCTGCGTGGAAAGCCGTAGAGTGGCGAGTTGGCCATCCGCAAGAGACGCGCCGTAAGGGCCTGGTCGCGTTCGATGACATAGGCAACTGTAGCAGCGTTGACATCTGCTTGGGTTAGGAGCTGCAGAGCCTCCGTGACGATGGGTGGAACACTAGGGAGGTGCTCAACACGAGCCAGGTGGTGAAACGGAGTTTTAAGCATGTTGGTGTACTTGCAGGTAGTGCCGTAGCTCCTCGATGACCTTCGCATGGATTTGGCACACACGGCTCTCCGTCAATTGGAGCAGCTCCCCGATCTCTCGGAAGGTGAGCCCTTCGTAACAGCACTATGACGAGTCGCTTACGCTCTGGGAGGCGCTCTAGGTAGGCGGTAATAGCATTGACCAACTGTTGCCGGCAGAGTTGTTCAGCAGGAGGGACGGCAGTTGAGTCGGGGAGTTCCTCCGCAGGATCGGCGGGTTCGTCTTCATCCTCGGTGGGGATAGAGCACTGGGAGTCGTGCAGCGAGAGTGAAGCATAGGCGGCCTCAACGGCATGGAGGTACGAGCGGTAGGCCTCCGGAGAAAGGCCCAAGCGCTGCCGGACATCCTCAGTAGAGACCTCACCCCCTCTCTCCTGCTGGAGTAGGTCAGCAGCCTGCTGATAGGCTTGGAGTTTGCGCCGTGCAGTCCGGCTGAGCCAGTCCAACTTGCGGAGCTCGTCTAGGATTGCACCGCGGATCCTGGTTAGGGCGTACGTCTCGAACTTGGTTCCACGCTTGGGGTCAAATCGCTCGATGGCTTCGTTGAGGCCGAGGATGCCGGTGTGTTCCAGGTCTTCTTCGCTCAAGAGGCTCTGCTCCGGCAGCCGCAGGGAGTGGACAGCATACCGGACAAGCCAGCGGTAGTGGAGAATGAGTCGCTGGCGATCGGCATCAGACCGCCCTTCCCAGTAACGCTGCCACACCTGCTGGAGCTCCTGGGGGGACAACTGTTGACGGCGAGTTCCCATCAACACCTCTTTACACTTCCGTGCTGTCCTCCAGAGGGTTCTCCTTTCGTGAGGAATTGCCACTGCGCCGCAGCAGGAGGATAGCGAGCGTCGTTAGCCCAACGGCAACAACAAAGACCACGAATGCCCGCAGAACGAGGGCAACAGCTGACAGCTCCGATTGCAAAAAAATAACGAGTGCTACACAACCGGTGAACAAGCCGACATTGGGCACGAAGCGAACAGTGGCACTCGGACTATGCAGGCGGTGTCGAGGCGTCATGGCTCAGGACCGCTGCAGACTCAGTAGCAAGATGATGAGCAAGATGGTAGACTAAGCTGCGATGCGCTTGGGCTGCGGGCGTACAGGGGAAGCTAACAATGAAGGGTGTCTGCAGAAGGAGGGCTTCCCGATGGCGAGCGTCGTAGGGGACAGAGCCGAAGAGGGGGAGTGAAAGGCCGAGGAAGTGCTGCGTGGCGGTGGAGAGCTTCTGGGCAATTAAGTCGGCGTCTTCTTCTTCCACTACGTTCGTGATGACAAAGCCCGCTGATCGTAGGAGTCGGTCGCTTTGCTGTGCTGTGAAGGCCTTTAGTAGTCCATAGGCGTCCAGGATAGAGCCGATATCATCCCCCATGAAGAGGCAACATATGTTAGCCGTGCGACAGATGGCAGCAACGCTCTCTGACCAGCCAGCAGCCGTGTCTACGAGGACGATGTGGGGTTGGAGCCGTTCGCAGAGCATGCGGAGGAGATTCAGGAAGGCGATGCTGAAACGGATTTCTGTTTCGGTATGGCTCGCAGGGCGCTCTGGGACGAGCCACATTCCGGATTGGAGAGGGATGGGTACGTCTTCAATTCGAATATGGCCTAAGTAGCTGTCTGCTGCAGTGGCAAGGGGAGAGAGCCCGAGAAAGGAATGGAGGTTGGGGCGCCGCAAATCGGCATCCCACAGAAGGCAGCGGAAGCCGCTCTCACGTGCTGCAAATGCCATGTTCAGCAGTGTCGTACTCTTCCCAACGCCTGTACGCCCGCTACAGGCAGCAACAATGAGAGGGAAGGAAGGCATCCCGTCGTTCATGTGCTCTCTGTGGTCCCAATCCGACATGCTAATGCCCCACGCGTTGCTGGTGCAATATCATCGGGGATGCTTGCCCCGGCACAGAGGCAGACGATCGGTAACGGGTACTCCTCCAGCGCCTGTATTAGAGCACCTATACCCGGGGTCTGGTCTAGCTTCGTGACGATGATGCCGGAGACTCTCACCATCTGCCATAGGGAGAAGCAACGGCGTAGTACTGGCAGTGAGTCCGTTGCACTGACGACAGCGTAGAGCGCAGCCGGGCGCAAGACTGCGTAGAACCGGCTCCACAACTCCTGGAGTTCAGGGGCGGAGCCGTTCGTTGGAAGTTCCACACCAACGACGCCAGCAACTGTTGGGAGGCGGGAGAGCGCCTGTTGGAGTTCGGAAGGTGTATATGCCTCTTGCAGTGGGATATCCGCGACAGAAGCGAAGAGCTGCAATTGTTCCAGCGCGCCTAGCTTATAGGCGTCAGTTGCAATGAGCCAGACAGGAAGTCTGAAGGAGAGCTTGTAGACGAGCAACAACTTCAGCAGGGTCGTTGTAGTGCCAGCCCCCGGCATCCCAACGACGCAGAGTCGCAGCGAAGCTCCTTTGGGTTGAGGCAGGTCCTGACACTGTAGGTGGGCGGTGAGCAGTTCCCGCGCCTGCTCTAACGCCTCTTTCCACGAGGGGAAAGGCCTTGTCGGAGAGAGCCGGTGTGCCAGGAACTCTTCGGTGAACCCTTCCGAGACGAGCTGTTGGTAGAGCTGGCGCCACCGAGGATCGGCAGCGGTAGAGTAACGTAGGAAAGTAGCTAATTCAGCAACTTGCTGCCGTAGTTGATTGACCTCTTGCCGAAGCTGTACGAAGAGCAAAGCATCCTGGTAGGAGGAATGGTGCGGTACTGGAGTAGCCGCAGAACGGGCCTCCTGCTCAGAAGTGGCGATGATCTCCACTACTTCTCTGCCATCGGTATGAGTCGTGCGGCTGCTGAGGATGAGAGCATCCTCGCCGAGCTCTCGGCGCATTGCCTGGAGTGCTTCTTGTGGAGTGGTGCCAATGTAGGTTCGGATGCGCATCCGCACAGCGCACAGAGGCAGGGTCACACCAAGAGCTCGTGAAAAATTCGTGCCAGTTCTGAGGGCTCACAGTACCTGGAAGATGAAGAACTTCAGGTATTGCGTCTCCGGCATGCTAAGTAGGATCGGGTGGTCAGGGGGTTGAGTGCCTCGGTAGAGCAGCCGGAGCTGGCGTCCTAAGCGTGCAGCTTCTGTGAAAACGACTTCCAGGAAGACAGCTTCAAAGACGTGATGTGAACAGCTGCTTGTCACCAGATAACCGCCGCTTGGCAGCAACAGGAGGGCTAGCCGTTGCAGCTCTGCGTAGCCCTGTTTGGCAGCGGGCACATGGCGTCGGCTCTTGGCGAAAGCGGGTGGGTCCAGGATGACCATGTCCCACTGGGCACCGTCGGCGACTTGCTGCCGCAGGAAGTCAAATACGTCAGCCTCGCAGAAGAGGACTTGTGTCAGGCTATTCAGTTCGGCGTTTCGGCGAGCACACTCTACGGCGGTGGCGGAGCTATCTACCCCGAGAACCTCTCGGGCTCCATGGAGGCCGGCATGGAGGGCGAAGCCGCCGTGGTAGGTAAAGCAGTCAAGGACTCGTAGGCCATATGCCAACCGTCCCGTCAATGCCCGGTGGTAGCGCTGGTCTAAGTAAGCCCCGGTCTTCTGACTTTCTAGCAGTCGGAGCTCCATCCGGACTCCAAACTCCTGCAGCGGGAGCCGTTCTGGTATGGTGCCGTACAGGACCCCTTGTCGAAAGGGGAGCTGTTCGTATGTGCGTAGCCGGGAATGGTTCTTCTCCACGATTCCTTGAATTTCGGGCAGTACGTGTCGCAATGCCTCCACAATCGTTGGTAGTCGGAGGTCCATGCCAACGGAGAGAGTTTGTACGGCGAGGTAGTCACCGTACCGGTCAACGACAAGTCCAGGTAGGAGGTCCGCTTCTCCGTGGACGAGCCGGTATGCTTCTTCTCCAGGACAGAGGCGCTGTCGGAGGGCGAGAGCCTGGGTGATGCGCTCTGCAAAGAAATCTACGCTGAGGTCCTCAAGCTCCGTACGAAGGAGCCGGACAGCAATGAGACTATGGGGATTGTAGAGCCCAACGCCGAAGCTCTCACCTTTTGCCGAGAGGACGCGCACAATGCTGCCTGGGGAAAGGCGTGGGAGTTCCTGGAGCTCGTTGCTGAAGACCCACAGATGTCCGCTCCGGACGCGCTGCTCGTGACCTGCACGGAGTCGGACTTCTTGCATCAGGAGGCTGCGGTGCCTCGCTCGGCTGAGCGATTACTGCGTTAGCTGCTGCTTTGCTGCGTGCTCGTGAATCTGCTGCTTGATGAGCATTCGCACGAATGTGGAAGCAGCTAGTCCCAGGTTGAGAGCAATCTGCTGCAATGCTTCGTAGTCGCTGGAGTCGAGCATCACCGAAAGCAGCCGCTTGCTCCTCTGGAACAGGATAGGACGCCGAGAACCTTTCGGACGACCTCGCCTCGGCATGGCACTCTCCTTTCTGCTACGGTACTGCACTTCTGTGGTCCTCGCACCCGTCGTGTCCCCTCTGCTTAGACCGCCGAGCCACCGGAGGGATTCGAACCCCCGACCCGCTGATTACAAATCAGCCGCTCTACCACTGAGCTACGGTGGCAATCCACAAAACTTGCCACACAAAAATAGCAAACTTTTTCAGCGCACTGCTAAGGGCGACGTCAACAGCGATCGTGCAGGAGGATTCCGGGGGATGAGTTGTTAAATTCGCTCGTGGTTATACGCCTGCAATCGGCGATGCGGGTCTCCTATCGGTGGTTGCAAGACTTCTGTGCGCTGCCGTGGACACCGGCAGAGGTTGCTGATATCTTGACGAACCTAGGCCTGGAAGTGGAGGCTGTGGAAGACTGGCGCGGCCGATACGCTGGGTTTGTGGTCGGGGTGGTGGAAGAGATTGCTCCGCACCCATACCGTGATGGGCTCTGGGTCTGCCGTGTAGGGATTGGAACGGAGCAACTCCAAATCGTTGCCGGTGTGGCTCCTCGTCAGGGGCAACGAGCAGTTGTAGCGTTGCCGGGGGCTATAGTGCCACAGACTGGGGTGAGAATCCAGCCTCGAGAGATTGCTGGCGTTGAGTCTAGGGCGATGCTTTGTAGTCGCTGGGAGCTGATGCTTGGGGAGGAAGCGGAGGAGGTTTGGGAGCCACCATTTGATGTCCCACCAGGGACCCCGTTGGTGCAGGCTGCGCCGTTCTTGGAGGACATCATCTACGAGGTCGCATTGACTCCGAATCGAGGCGACTGTGCGAGCCACCTTGGAATTGCTCGTGAGTTGGCTGCCTACGGTCGGCTGCCCTTGCAATTCCCAGAGGTAGGGGCACTACCAGACTTGCCTCAGGCAGAGGTAGACGTAGAGATAGGGGCACAGGAGGGGTGTTCACTGTACGCGTGTTGCGTGGTGACTGAGATATCGCCACAGGAAGCCCCCCTGTGGATGCAGGTCCGCTTGTGGCGCTCTGGCATTCGCCCGCATACGCTGCCAGTGGACGTGATGAACTACGTCATGTTAGAGCTCGGGCAGCCGCTGCATGCCTTTGACTACGCCACGATTGCCGAGTACCGGCTTCGAGTCCGATGGGCAGAACCCGGGGAGCACTTCTGTGGGCTGGACGGACGGCTGTACAGACTCACTTCTGAGGACCTCCTCATCGCTGACCCTCAGAAGCCTCTGGCACTGGCTGGAGTGATAGGAGGACAGGAGTCGCAGGTGACGAGCACGACGCGGCATGTTCTGATAGAATCGGCTCTATTCCGCCCCACAGTCATCCGACGCACGGCTCGGCGCCATGCTTTAGAGACGGAGGCTGCGTACCGCTTTCAGCGCGGTGTGGACCCGCAGGGTGTTGTGCCAGCACTCGTTCGTGCAGCACAACTGTTGGTAGAGCTTGGTGGCGGGACGATGACGGCGCCACTGCTGGTAGGTCAGCCCCCCAGTAACAGCCGGCGTGTGCTGGTGCGGTATAGCCGTGTCAATCAGGTCCTGGGAGTGGAGCTTCAGCCCTCCCACGTCGTGGAGCTTGCAGAGCGCTTAGGATTCCGCGTAGAGGCTCAGACGGGAGATGGATGCCTGCTTCGTGTACCACTCTTCCGGGCTGATATCTCCGAGGAGATCGACATCGTTGAAGAGGTCGCACGACTGTATGGCTACGACCGTATCCCTGCGGCTGAGAGTGCCTATTTACCGCTCCAGCTACAGCCGCTACCGGAGGAGCTCTGTCCCCTAGCCATAGAGCAGGCAGTGGTGGCTGCACTCGTGGAGTGGGGGTTCCAGCAGGTCTTTACGCCGGTCCTGATCGATCCCGCAACGGCGCAACAGTGGGATCAGCAGCCAGTTCAGTTAGTCAATGCTCTGGGTATTGAGGCCTCAGTGCTGCGTCCGTCGTTGGTCCCTTCGCTCGTTCGGGTGCTGGCACACAACGTGCGAGTAGGAGAGAGGACGGTGCGGATCTTTGAAGTGGGCAAGAGCTTCCGGCGGCGTGGAGGTGACGGGCAGCAGCTCAGTGACTACGAAGAGCGGCTCCAGCTTGGGCTACTCCTGAGCGGCATGGCTGCTCCGTTGCAGTGGGGAATCCACCAGCGCGAGACGGATTTCTACGATCTCCGGGGCGTGGCCGAACAGCTACTGCAGCGTCTTAGAATCGCGGATGTGGAGTGGCGACCCTGGCGGGAGGAGACGCCAGCCTGGATTCTTCCAGCTACGGCACTGCGCCTCTACTGCGGGGGAGATCCGGTAGGATGGATTGGACAACTGCGCCCAAGGGTCTTGAAGAGCATGGAAGTGGGGCAGGCGGCTTTTGTAGGGGTTTTGGACCTTGTGGCACTACAGCGGTGGGTTGGGCCACCTCCGCAGTATGCACCGGTAGCCGAGTATCCTGCCCTACGACGCGACTTAGCCTTCGTAGCCGATGCCACTCTCCCCGTTACACGCTTCATAGAGCTCATCCGGCAGGTGGCCGGGGAGTGGTTGGAAGAAGTGGTGCTCTTCGACGTCTACACCTCTCCAGCTCTTGGAGAGGGGAAGCGGAGCGTTGCATTTGCTCTCCGCTTCCGCTCCCGCGAGAGAACACTGCGAGAAGAGGAGATCACTCCAGTTCTGGAGCGGATCATCTCTGAGGTGGAGCAGCAACTCGGAGCGCAGCTGCGCCGCTGATGGACCTTCATCCTCCACAGCCCAGTCCGGAGGTCCAGGCTGCTCTGTTGCGGCTCTGGGAGCGGCTACGTCTCTTCGGTGGGCGCTATCAGGAGGTGGCGGCGGAGAATCTCCGTCTGCGTAACCAGCTCCAGCAACTTCGCCGCGAAGTGGCCCAACTTCACGAGCGGCAAGCTACGGTTGAGCAGTTAGAGCAAGAACGCGAGCTTTTACGGCAGCAGCTTCGAGAGGCCGAGGAGACGTGCAAGCAACTCCGCGAGGAGCTCTCCTCCCTGCAGCCTCAGTTGGAGAGCTGCCAGGCTGAGCTGCGACGAGTTCAGGAGGAGTTGCGATTAGCCCAGCAGGAGCTTGTCCGCCGCAACCACGAGCTCTATGCACGGCAGAAGGAGCTGGAGGAGTGCCGCGATCAGCTCCAGCAGGCACGCTCCTCGGACGTGGTGGCGGAGCTTGCAGCGTTGCGGATTCAGCTCCAGGAGCGTGAGCAGCGGCTTGCTTCCTATTCGGAGCAGCTTCTGGCCCTTCAGGAGGAGAACGCGGAGCTGAAGCGTCGGCTAGAGCTGGGGGCCTCTCCAGAGGAATGGGAGCAGCTTCGGCAGGAGCTGGCCAAGGCGCAGGAGCGA
This sequence comes from Candidatus Kapaibacterium sp., assembly GCA_025059875.1. NCBI lineage: Bacteria > Pseudomonadati > Bacteroidota > Eximiradiia > Eximiradiales > Kapaibacteriaceae (SeqCode) > Kapaibacterium (SeqCode) > Kapaibacterium sp. (SeqCode). The sequence continues at coordinate 10,458 of JANXCT010000008.1, read as the reverse complement.
GCTCGCCAGAGTGAGCAAGAGTTGGAGTTACTCCAACGCCACCTGCTACGGCTGTTGGAGTCGTACTCAGCCCCAGTGGATCGTTTAGAGCGGCTCAGTGTGCAGGTAGAGCAGCTCCAAACCCTTCTGCGCTCAGAGCTCCAACAACTGGCTGAACAACTCCAGAGCATTCTCCCCTTCCCAGAGCCGGACCGGCAGGAGCTCCTTACCCGGCTCCGACAGCTCGTTGAGCTCCTGGAGCGTCTCCTGAAGGAACCCTCCCCTCAGCCACCGGAAAAGGCATAATTTTGTTCGGTGAGAGCGAGACCGGGAGCAGTATGGAACACACCGTTCGCGTCACCATTGCCGGGCGCGAGTATGTCCTCCGTGGGGAGGACGAGCGAAAGCTGCTACAGTCTGCCCGCGAAGTTGACGGGCAGTGGCAGCAACTCCAAGCACAGGTGCCGGAGCAATCAACGACGACAATGGCGATACTCGTGGCGCTCAACTTGGCGGAACGGTACCATGAGGTCCGTTCTCGCCATGAGGCTGACCTCCGCTATACGCTGGAGAATGTCGAACGTATGATTGCTTACGCCGACAACGTTTTGGCGTCCCTTGGAGTCAGCCCGGAGCATCCGGATATCGCTCTTTGACAGCATACTCTTACAAGCAGACGGCGCCGCACCCGCTCGTGCTCAGCCGTGTCCGGTGAGCGAACGGCAGACTGAAGAGCAGAAGGGAGACGGACTCTGCCTGCGAATGGCAGGCCTCGCCTACCGTTAGCGGTAGGAGCCGTTGGTGGCTCGGAGGAAGCCAAACGTAGGTAGGCTATCTCCCACCGTACGATGCAGGACCGCTTCAGCTCCCGGTGACCTTACGAGTTGGGTGCGGCGCTTTTGTTTGGACATGTCGTACAGGCAGCAGCGGAACGATGACGGAACTTTGGATTCTCGCCACCAGTCTCTTGGGACTCATCGGCGGATTTGTCGTCGCGTACTTGATTGGTTCACGGTTGGCGGCATCGAAATTAGCTGAGGCAGAGCGGCAGGCTCGCCGTGTCTTGGAGGAAGCTGAGCGGGAAGCGAAGGCTCTCAAGAAGGAGAAGTTGCTGGAACTCAAGGAGGAGTGGCAGCGCCAACGGCAGGAGTTTGAGGCTGAAGTTACAGCCAAGCGAAACAAGCTCCAAGCCCTCGAGCGGCAGCTGAAGTCTCGTGAAGAGGCACTCCAAGAGCGTCTGGAGCTCATCCAGCGCAAAGAGCGACATTTCCAGACGTTGGAACAGGAGCTAGCGCAGCGGCAGCAGCAGTTGGAGCAGAAGCTCAACGAAGCCCATCAGCTCGTACAGGAGCAGATAACCCGACTGGAGCAGATTGCCGGCATCAGTCGGGAGCAGGCTAAGCAGCTCCTCATGGAGAACCTCCTCAACGAGGCCCGGAATGAAGCCGCTCAGTATATCCGCCAGATCCGCGAGGAAGCCCGCTTGACGGCCGAGCGCGAGGCGAAGAGCATCATCGTCCAGGCTATCCAGCGCACGGCTGCTGACCATAGTATGGAGACGACCGTGACGGTGGTGCAGCTGCCAAACGAGGAGATGAAAGGACGCATCATCGGCCGTGAAGGACGGAATATCCGTGCTTTCGAGGCTGCTACAGGCGTGGATCTTATCATCGACGACACTCCGGAGGCGGTGGTACTGTCCTGCTTCGATCCCTTCCGGCGCGAGGTAGCTCGAATAGCATTGGAGCGACTCATTGCAGATGGACGCATCCATCCTGCCCGGATCGAAGAGGTCGTGGAGAAGGTCCGGCGCGAGCTGGAAGAGAGTCTGCCCCGGATTGGACAAGAAGCCGCTGCTGAGCTAGGGTTGCACAATCTGCATCCGAAGCTGCTCTACTACATCGGTAAGATGCGCTTCCGGTCCAGCTATGGGCAGAACCTGTTGGCTCACTCCCTCGAGGTCGCGCGCCTGGCCGGTATCATGGCTGCCGAACTCCGACTGGATCCGCATCTAGCAAAGCGTGCTGGTTTGCTCCACGACGTCGGTAAGTGCGTGGAGAATGCTGATGCTCCCCACGCCCTGGTAGGCTACGAACTGCTGAAGCGTTACAATGAACATCCTGTCGTCTGTAACGCTGTGGGGGCTCATCACGAGGATATCCCGATGGAGAGCCCAATTGCGGCACTCGTCCAAGCCGCCGATGCCGTCAGCGGTGCCCGTCCGGGTGCACGTCGGGAGACGCTGGAAGAGTACGTCCGCCGCTTGGAGCAGTTGGAGTCGCTTGCAAATAGCTTCGCCGGGGTGGTGAAGAGCTACGCCATCCAAGCAGGCCGTGAGATTCGGGTCATCGTGGAGCCGGAGCGCATCGACGACCAGAGCGCTGAGGAACTTGCCCGGCAACTGGCTGCACGTATCGAGACGGAGATGCAGTACCCCGGACAGGTCAAGGTCACTGTCATTCGTGAGGTCCGAAAGACCGCCGTTGCTCGATGATACGCTTCTGCGTCTTGGGAACAGGGGCCGGTGGGGCTCCAACACTCCGGCGGATGCCCACGGCTGTGGTCGCGCGGATTGAAGAGGCGGTCTTCCTGTTCGACTGTGGTGAAGGGACACAGCGGCAGCTCATCCGTGCGGGGGTCAGCCGCGGCAAGATCCAGTACATTGCCATCACGCACTTGCATGGTGACCACGTTTTGGGGCTCGTCCCGCTGTTGGCGAGTATGGCTTCTGACCGTCGGGAGGCCCCGCTCCATCTCATCGGTCCACAGGGCCTGCGGGAGCTTGTGGAGAGCACGCTACGTTGGACGGACGTGACGCTGCCGTTTGAGCTCCACGTGCAAGAACTCCCGCCGGACTTCCGAGGGGAGATAGCCGTCGCATCTAGGTGGAGTCTGCACTGTGTGCCATTACGCCACTCGATCCCTTCCTTCGGCTTCCGGCTTCAGGAGCGGCGTCCACCGGCCTTTGATCCCCAACGTTTGGCTGAATTTGGGCTTGCGTCGGGTCCCCTCCTCGGCGAGCTCAAGCGCCAGGGGTGGATTGAACTCCCGACGGGCAAGCGGGTGACGTTAGACCAAGTAACTCGGCCGCGTTCGCAGCCGACCTTAGTCTACTGCGGGGATACGCGCCCTTGTCCAGAGGCCATTGAACTGGCGCGAGCTGCCGATGTCCTGCTTCACGAGGCTACCTTCAGTGGTGCCCACGCTGAGTTGGCAGAGGAGACCTGCCACTCCACGGCTACTGAGGCAGCTTCTGTCGCTGCCGCTGCGGGGGTTGGTCGACTGCTCCTGGTGCACATCAGCGGACGCTACTCTTCAGCAGAGCCCTTGCTCCAGGAGGCATGCGCCATCTTTCCAAACACTGAACTGGCGGAGGAGCTACGCTGGGAGACCATCACGGGCTCAGACCCGTTCAACGATCAAGGCCAATCCTTGGCCGACTCCGACGCAGAGGGTCGCCAATCCGTAGCGAGCGTTCCGTCGGTGCAGCGAGCGTACCAGCGTCCCAGCCAGCCGGGCACCGCTCATCCCTAGGGGATGCCCCAACGCGATAGCTCCGCCGTAGATGTTGAGCCGTTCTGGGTCTATCGGCATCTCCCGGAGGCACGCTAGGACCTGGGCAGCGAAGGCTTCGTTGAGCTCCACCAGGTCTATGTCCTCCAGCGAGAGCCCAGCACGCTGCAAAGCTTTCTTCGTCGCCGGCACGGGCCCAATGCCCATGTACCGCGGGTCTACCCCGGCAGCACCAGAGCTGACGTAGCGAGCCAGAGGGCGGAGGCCATAGCGCTGGAGCGCCGCTTCGCTTGCTAGGAGGAGAGCGGCAGCGCCGTCGTTGAGAGAAGAAGAGTTGCCAGCCGTAACCGTCCCACCAGTGCGGAAGACGGGCGGGAGTGCTGACAGCTTCTCCAACGACGTGTCAGGCCGCGGGCCCTCGTCGCGATCGACGAGGACCGTCTCCCCTTTGCCCCGTTCGACGGGCACTGGCACAATCTCTTCCGCGAAGATGCAGGCCTCTTGAGCAGCGACGGCGCGTCGGTGGGACTGCAAGGCGTAGAGGTCCTGCTCTTCACGGCTGATGTGGTACCGCTCGGCCAGATTCTCTGCCGTTTCGCCCATCGACTCCAGCGGAAACATCCGTTCCATACGCGGGTTGGGGAAGCGCCAACCGAGGGCAGTGTCGTAGGCAATGAGGTTCCCGTACTGGGCTTTGCCCGAGACGTTCTTGGCCAACACGTACGGCGCACGGGACATGGACTCCACTCCCCCGGCAATGATGAGCTCTGCTTCTCCGAGCCGAATTGCGCGCAGGCCTTGGATAACTGCCTCCAGCCCGGAAGCACAAAGCCGGTTGACCGTCACACCCGGCACCGTGTGGGGGAGACCTGCCAGGAGGAGTGCCATGCGGGCTACGTTGCGGTTGTCTTCGCCCGCCTGGTTCGCACAGCCGAAGATGACATCATCGATTGCCTCTGGCGGGACTCCTGTGCGGCGTACCAGCTCAGCAATCACCAAAGCCGCCATGTCGTCGGGGCGCACGCTGCTGAGTGCCCCACCGTACTTGCCAATGGGGGTGCGTACGTAGTCGACAATCAAAGCGTCACGCATCTCCACCTCCCGAGGTCAGGCTCTCAAGAAGCTGCAGCCGCTCCCGCAGCCTACTGAGCGACTGCGAAAAGCTCTGTTCCTTTTCACGCTCCCGTTCAATAATGTGCTGAGGCGCTCGCTGGAGGAAGGCCTCGTTGCGGAGCTTAGCCTGGTTCTCCTCCAGCAAGCGCTCCAGACGGGCTATCTCTCGGTGGAGACGCTCCAGTTCCGCCGAGAGATCGTGATCGGCGCTGATGGGCAGCACGACTTCCGTCCCGCGTACAACACCGCTGATCGCCTTGTCTACGGTGCTGTGGTCAGTTCCCACCCGAGCTTGGCAGGGTACCAAAGCATCTAGTAGCCAGAGGTGCTCTCGGACGATCGCCAAAGTTCCGTCATCGGCGGGACGAATGAGGAGGGGTGGACGCTCCTGCGGTGGCAGACCCAAGATGGCCCGCAGCCGCCGTGCCTCTTCAATGAGTGCCTGGAGGAGCGAGAAGGCTTCCTCAGTTTCGGCCGAGTACCATTCCAGTGGTGCCGATGCGGCTGCCGCGGTGCAGAGGAACTCCCCTTCTCTGCGCTCCCAGAGGAGGTGCCAGAGCTCCTCCGTGACGAAGGGCATAACTGGGTGCAGCAGCCGGAGGATACCTTCGTAGAGGTTTAGCGCAAAACGGCACCTACGTGCTGCTTCTTGCGGAGTTGAGCGCTGGAGTAGCAGCTTGAGGGCCTCTATGTACCAGTCGCAGAAGTCGCTCCAGACGAAGTCGTACAGCAGGCGGGCGTATTCGTGGACGCGGTACTCTCGGAGCGCTGAATCGGTTGCTTGGACCGTTGCGGCAAATCGGGAACGAATCCAGCGCTCTGGGAGGGTGAGCTCAGATTCTAGCAGCGCGGTGTCCGAGAACCCGTACTGCTGGCGCTTGAGCCATAGGAAGCGGCCAGCGTTCCACAGCTTGTTGGCGAAGTTCCGCCCAATTTCCATCGAGGGGATGTCCTGAGCGCGCTCGTCGATCTTCATGCGCACATCCTGCCCCAGTGGGGCAAGGTAGATCATGGTGAACCGCACTGCGTCGGCGCCGTACTTGGCGATGATTGGCAGCGGGTCAGGGGAGTTCCCAAGCGATTTCGAGAGCTTGCGCCCGTAGCTGTCCCGGATGACGCTCGTGAAGTAGACATCGCGGAAGGGGATAGTGCCGCGGAACTTCAGCGTCGCCATGATCATTCGGGCGACCCAGAAGAAGATGATCTCCGGGGCAGTGACCAGGAGGTTGGTGGGCAGGAAGACCTTAAGGTCAGTGGTCTCTTCAGTCTTTCCGTCGGCAAGCCAGCGCATCGTGGTCAGCGGCCAGAGCCACGAGGAGAACCAGGTGTCCAGAACGTCTGGGTCTTGCTCAAGGGGGACGTCTGGGGGAAGTCCCAGTCGTTGGCGGGCCTCTTCGGGTGACCGGGCGGCCGTGTAGCGGCCATCTGGAGCGTAGTACACGGGGATTCGGTGCCCCCACCAGAGCTGGCGCGAGATGCACCAATCCCGCACATTGCGCATCCAGTGCTCGTAGGTCTTAACCCAGTGTTCGGGGTGAAACCGGATGTGCCCATCTAGCACGGCTTGTAGAGCTGGCTCTGCCAAGGGCTTCATCCGTACAAACCACTGGTCGCTGATGTACGGCTCCACGGGTTCGCCGCTCCGCTCGGAGAAGCCAACGTTGTGTGTGTAGGGCTCACTGCGCTCCAGTAGACCCAGCTCTCGCAGGCGTTCGGTGACGCGGCGACGGGCTTCGAAGCGCTCTAGCCCTGCAAAGGGGCCAGCCAGCTCGTTGAGCACACCCTCTGGGGTTAGACACACTAACAGCGGGAGCCCGTGGCGCTGTCCAATCTCGAAGTCCAGTGGGTCATGAGCCGGGGTGACCTTCAAGGCGCCAGTCCCAAAGGTCGGATCCACGGCTTCGTCTTCGATGACGGGTACCAAGCGATCGGTGAGCGGCACACGCACGCGCCGTCCGACGTATGCCTTGTACCGTTCATCTTCTGGGTGAATCGCTACGGCAACGTCGGCGAAGATGGTCTCTGGGCGCACGGTAGCTACGGGGATGGAGCCACTCCCGTCCTCCAGCTCGTAGCGGAGCACCAACAGCTCCTCCGTCACGGGGCGGTAGACAACCTCCTCGTCCGAGAGCGCCGATTGCAGTCGCGGAGACCAATTGATGATGCGCTTCCCACGGTAGATGAGGCCCTCATCGTAGAGCCGGATGAAGACCTCGCGGACGGCGTTGGAGGCACTTTCATCCATCGTGAACAGGGTTCGGCTCCAATCGCACGAAATTCCCAAAGCCCGCATCTGCTCTAGGATGATCCCGCCATAGCGTTCCTTCCACTGCCAGACACGTTCGACGAAGCGCTCGCGCCCGAGCTGCTGCCGAGTCAAGCCTTCGGCAGCCAATTGCTGCTCGACCTTGACCTGAGTAGCAATCCCAGCATGGTCCAGCCCCGGGAACCAGCAGACCTCGTAGCCTAACATCCGATGCCAGCGGATGTAGATATCCTGCAGAGTGATGTTGAGCACATGCCCGAAGTGGAGCATCCCGGTCACGTTCGGTGGTGGCATTAGGATGCTGTACGGGGGGCGTCTGGAGTTTGGGTCTGCTCGGAAGAGGTCGTAGCGGAGCCATTCTGCATACCAACGACGCTCCGCCTGGTTTGGGGTATACGCTGTGGGGAAGTGCTCTCCGCTCATGCTAGCAGCCTAAGGTTAGCCTCGGCAACACAAAGTTACACAGCGGAGCAGAGCGGGGGAATCGCCCCTCTATGGCATCGTAGTGGTTTGGGAGTATGTTTGTATATTTGTGCAGCAGAGGGTGGCCTTATCGCAAAGCCCAGAACTTGTGGGCGCGATAAGGTGTTTGAAAGAGAGAGAACAAAGAGAACAATTAGCATGTTCCATAGCATCTTACATGGAGGTCATACCATGGCACGCTTCCCTCTACTTCTCGCCTCCCTTGCCGTCCTCGGTGTGACAGTCACGTCCACGCAGGCGCAGCTCCAGGTCGTCATCGGGAATCCGAATAGCAGTAGTTACATTCCCTATACACCCTACAGCCAGTATTGCTATGGTGACTACTACGTCTACCCGCGCAAACAGTATGTGGCGTTACTCTATTCTGGGTGGTTCATTCAGCAGGCAGGTGGGGTCCCAGGGCTCATCAGCCGGATAGAATTCCAGGCTCACGGAGACCCGTGGTATGGACAGGGTACTTTGTGTCAGTTCACCGATAGGGGCCAGCAGTTCAGGGTCTACATGGCGATCTCTCCACAACCCAACTTCCCATACACGGCGATAACCTACCAGCAGCTCATCAGCGGTTCAGCTCCAACGAGCTTGCAGAACATCCAGCTCGTTTTTGAGGGGAAAGCATTCACTCAGACCATCCCTGCAGGACAGTGGGATGGGTTCACGCTCAACCCTGGTTACGTCTACACCGGAGGCAACCTGGTGGTGATCATAGAGTTTGTGAATCCTTGTAGCCAGAATTGTCCTACCTCGTACCCTGACTACCTCAGGGGGTATGGGCTGTGGCGAAGCACGTATATCTATGAAGCAACACCGTCGGAGCGGAACACTCGCAACACGGTGCTGGGCTTGTTTTACTGGTATTCATACTGCTACTCTGGGACAGAGTACGACTACACGACCTCCAGTGCCTGGCCTTACGACTACTACGGTTGCCCGAATATGCGCATGACATTGCTGTTAGGGATCGAGGCCTCGTTCCCGAACCAGGGGGATATCCTACGGGCAACCTGGAACTACGATGGTTCAGCGCCAGAGCGCCCTCGTCCTTCGCTCACCTTCCGCCAGGCAACCGGACATCAGCTGCGATTGACATATCGGATCATTGGTCCACTCCCGAGCACCAATCCGGTCTACATCGCTACCGATGGGGGGAATCCGAACGATACGATCTTGGACGTCACCGCTGGCACTACAGGACTAGTGACGCTGCCCATCACGAGCGCGAAAGGACCGTACGCTGGGCCGAACGGTTCTCTAGCGTTGGCCTCTAACAACGCGCTCGGAGGGACCTATCGCCTCCAGGCATCGTACCGAAATCTCACAACTGGCTATGTCCAGGAGCCGATTTGGGAGAAGGAGTTCGTCGTCGCTTACAACAATGACCTGGCAGCAGAGGCTATCACTATGCCGGTTCCGTACCGTCCACCGTCGTATACGCAGTACCCGCAAGGAGTCAACACTCCAGTAGAAGGAATTTACAAGAACGTTGGCTTAGACGAGATCACTGCCTTCCGAGCGATCGCTGAGATACGGCGTGCTTCGGATAATAGTGTAGTCTACCGCGATACTGTCATTTGGCAGCAGACACCGGGGCTGCAGACAGGACAGACGGCTACGATTCGCTTCAAGCCATTCAACACAATGGAAGTCGGCGACTACAAGCTTCGACTCTGTGGTACCTTGCTGAACGCTCAAGATCAACAGGCGTACAATGACTGTGTACCGCGGGCAGGAGCTCCGGAGTGGATCTTCCGGATTCAGTACGACATTGAGCTGGCATCAGTGGCCGTAGCCTATCCGACGAGTGGGAGTGTCATCTACGGTGGGCGTCCGTTTCGCCCGATCGGGGTCTTCCAGAACAATGGGTTGACCGACATGAGCAACGTGCCGGTCCAACTCATCATCACACGGCTCTCCGATGGGCAGGTTGTTGCCAGCCAGTCAGCGTATGTGCCCGATATCCCAGCAACGTTTCCAAACCAGGTACCCTATACCTTCAACGCTGTGACACTTCCAACAGGCGATTATCGGGCAACGATCATCATCTACCATCCACAGGACCCAGTGCGGCTGAACGACACGGCGCATGCGATCTTCAGTGTACAGGGGCCTCTATCTGGGACGTACACGATTGGGACGCTTTTTGCGGGTAGTCCACGGAATTTCAACACGATACAAGATGCTATCAACGCGCTCTACCAGCGGGGTGTTGGTGGTCCAGTAATCTTTGAGTTGACCGATGCCTACTATGAGGTCGGAGATGTCAACGTGAGTGCACCTGCAATTGAGCTACGTTCGGCGATCCTAGGGGTGAATGCCCAGAACACGGTGACCTTCCGTGCGTACGGGCAGCGGGCGCTGCAGCGCGGCAGTGTTACCATCCGGCTGAAGTCCGGTATGGGGGTGGGGATCATGATGGAGCAGAGCCTGCAGACAGGCAATCCGTTTGCAGTAGTCCGTGACTTCCCTGAGCCGCGGTACGCCAACTTTTCTGGGTACATCATTTTTGACGGTGGTTCGCAGAAGTCGTTGAAGTTTGAGTTAGAGGCGCCGGTGACGCAGCCGCGGCGGGCGGTGTTCTACTTAGGGCGAGGGGTGCACAATGTGCAGGTGAAGAACTGTCTGATAGGGAATGCACCGACGACGTCGGCCAGTTATGCGACGTCGTTGCCGCGGGTGAGGTACAATGCGGCGTTGGGGCAGTTTGAGTGGGAGCCGGATGTGCGGATTGTTGGGGGGCAGCCGGTGACGTACTCGGCTGGGGTAGTGATCCGGAACTGGCGGTTGTCGGCATTTCAGGGGGTGGATGTATTGGACACGGTGTTGTGTTCGGGGAACGTGGTTGAGGGCAACGAGATCGAGGGGTTTGGGTATGGGGTTGTGTCGCTGGGGTTAGGTCCGTTGAAGGAGGCAGGACCGGCGAAGGTGCGGCGGTACTACAACGTTGGGAACCGGATTGTGGGGAACTTGATCACGAACGTGCGGGGAGCGGGGATAGTGGTAGGGTATGAGGAGGGGACGGAGATTCGGGGGAACCGGATTGACAACGTTGGGAGGGACGCTACGGGTGGGAACGAGCCGGCGTCGGGGATTGTGGCAGGGGGGTT
>JANXCT010000007.1 GCA_025059875.1 Candidatus Kapaibacterium sp. | reverse complement strand
CACCTGTGCCCCCGACGACGTTGCCTGCATCCTGCCCGGATAGACCGTCACCACCACATCGTACATACCTCCGTCCGCCATCCCTACAGGGTTAATCTGCAACTGCGCCGTCCGCGCACCACTGATGTTCCCCCCATCCGCCAGCGGCTGCCCGTTGCGCCGCCACTGATACTCTACCCGCTGCCCACCGCCACCAACCTGCACCTCTACCTCCAATACCACCGACGACCCAGCGCAGAACGTCCCCCCCTGCGGCTGCCGCACAAACGCTACCGTCGGCGATACAATCGCATACCCACGCTGCTCCGCCCGCCCACACACCCCAACAACCTCCACCCAGTAGTCGCTCCCCAAGTCGGACGCCTGCACATCCTCAATCACCAACCGCGATGACCGCGCCCCAGTAATCCGACCACCATCCTGTAATGCCGTCGTCCCCCGGTACCACTGGTACTGCGGCTGGTACGTCGGCGGCGCCCCCACAACCTCCGCCTCCACACTCAGCTCCGCCCGACCACCGAGAGGAGCAAAGACCGTATCGGGCGGGGAAATAATCTGCGTGGGACCAGCAACATAGACGACAGCGGTATCCGTTGGCACTCGCTCAGTCCCACACGTCCCGAACACAATGCAACGGTAGACACCGGAGTGGCTATAGGTGGCATTTGCAATCCGGTATTCAGCCCCCGTAGCCCCCAGAATGTCGCTCCATCCCTGCGGGGTCCTCCGTTGCCACTGGTACCCTAAGATGGTTCCATCGGCAATGACCCGGAGGACCGCTTCACCTTCTACGCAGGTCAGCATGGACCGGGGATGCTCAACGATAGTGAGCGGGACCGCTACCACCAGCTCAGTTAGGCGTGACATCACTGGTGTAGCTCCACTATTTCCCGTCACCAGGCATGCATACGCTCCAGCATCCTGGCCTCGAGTATTTCGAATGGTCAACGTCGGAGTGGTAGTCCCAAAGAAGCGGCCATCGTATCCCTCTGGAATAGGTGCCCCATTCCGGAGCCACTGGAAGCTCATGGTACCGTTGAACGTAATCGCAGCCTGAACCTGCAGCGTCACATCTGTACCCTGGCAGCCGTAGACCGTATCTGGTGGCTGCTGCGTGATGGTGATGACCGGGATGACTTCGTCAACTCCCATGTATGGGTTCCGCCGCACTTCGCCATCAATGTCTCGGGTCACTACTGTCAACAGCGCTGTGCTGCCGTAGAGAGGCTCTGCGACCTGCGTCAGATGGTATCGGTCCGCCGCAAATGGCGGCAAGTAGCTTACGGAATTGGCCTCATGGCCCGTCGCTGTCCGCCAGGCCTGGAGAGTGGTGTAGTCCGTACCGTTCCAGTTCCCAATGAAACTCCCGCTCGTGTAGAGGTCGTTGTAGTTGGAGGCGCTCAGCCCGCTCCACGGACCTCCCCAATACGCATACCCTCCACCGACGTTGACAAAGATGTTGTTGATGACATTGAGTCCCTGGTATCCGCCCGCCTCGAAGGCCACTCCATATGGGTCGCCAGAGCTGATGTAGACCGTGTTGTGGTAAATATTGATGTTTGCCGAGTACACGTAGATGCCATACGCAGAGCTTTCTGTCCCGCCGCTGATCTGGATAGCATTGTTTGCAATCAATCCACTCGGCTCCGTCGAAGCACGATAGTCCACGTAGAGCCCATACCCACCGTCTAACCGAACGATGTTTCTCTCGACCCGGAAGCTCCCGGGCAGATAGTACAGGTACATCCCGTAGTTCCAGCCACTACCACTGAGTGCTTGAAGGGTGTTGCCAACGATCTGCACTGCCTGGGCGTAAGTTATTAGCATTCCCGCCCAGTAGAAATTCTGGAGCGTGTTGCCCGTAATCTCAATCCCCTGGAGGTTACCGGCGTAGTACTCCAACCACAGGCTCACACTACCCCCGTTGAACGTATTATTCCGCAGCCTGAGATTGTGGTGTGCGTTCCCAGACGAGTGGAAGACGGCATCTTCGGCACCGTACCAGTAGATCGCCGGCCCACCGTTGAAGATGCAGCCCTCAAAGGTAAGGCTCTCTGTCCCACCGGTCAAGCTCACTACCCGGCGGAACTGACCCGAGCCGTCGGTGGTGAATGTAAGGTTACGAAAGACGAGCCAGTCGGTCCCATTGATTTGCAGTACATAGTTTGCTGCACTGGTGTTAGCAGCTCGAATGACCACATTTGCTGCGTTCCCTGACTCCGATTCGAACGTAATTCGCCGACTTGCCGACCCAGAGCCTGGAATGGCGCCAAAGAGCAACTGCCCAGTGTATGTGCCGTTCCGTGCTCGGAAGGTCACCGTGTCCAGAACGCCGCCTATTCGGAGATACTGTACTGCTTGAACGAAGTTCGGAAAATCCGGCGTAGAGCCGCCGATTGTGTATCCCCCTGCCAGCGCAGCAGCCAGTTGGGCCGTGTGGCTGTCGTTGGCAGTATTCCCATCCGTCGCACCGTTCGGATTGGTTGTCCATACCTGAAAGGTATAGAGCGTTCGAGGAGCGAAGTTGAAGGTGCCGATCGTAACCGTCGTTGTTGCCCCGCTCGCTAAAGAGCCCGTCCAATTGAACGGCGTCTGGGTAACACCATTGACCGACCAGTTGATGGTGACGGTGCTCAGAGTATTGGTGCCGTAGTTTCGGAGCTGTACAGTAATGTTCTGGCTCCCGGAGCTGAAGGGTGCTACTGGCGCTGCAATCCCGACGATCCCAGCATCGTTGGGCGCTCCAGCCTGGATAGTCAGGCGTAGGTTTGGACGGTTGGAGGAGGTAGCGCTAAACCCCCCACCCGACATGTTTGTACACACCGTGTTGTCGTAGTCGTTGATGTAGTAAATCACGCTGGTATAGCCGCTCGTCGTGAAGTACGTGCTGGCGTTGTAAGTATAGCTCAGGTTGTTGAAGCACACCTCAATTAGCAGGTTGGACGTACCATCCCAAGCAAAGGGGGTGGAGAAGGTATGCATGTTCCAGCCCGTGGTGACCGTATAGGAGGTAACAGAATACACCGTCGTCCAGCCCGTCAAGTCCCAGCCAGTAACGCTTGTTGCTGTGGTCTGTTTGAGCTTTATGGTGAAATTCTGCAGCGCAGCACTGCCGTTTGTTGCAAATACATTAAAGCCTAAGCTCGTGATGTATCCAGCGGATCCTCCAGCACCTATAATCTCTGAAGCTCGCACGAGAATCTGATGGCGTGCCCCGCCATACCAGTTCCCGTATGGGGCGGGGTAGGTGAATGCGTTATTGTACGACGTCCCCGTCCCGATCGTTACTGTGACTTGTCCCCAGGAGACAGCTACCACGAGAAACCACCCCAAAAGAGCAGTGCTGAGGAGCCGCATGTCTTCCCTCATTAGGTCGTAAGACATCTGCGATGATAACTATACTCACGAAATGGCAATAGGGTTTCGCTACTAACTTAACAATTCTGCCCCTTCTGTACCTCACTGAGCCCTCTACGGTTCGCTACAAGCGCCAAGCCGGTGACAATCCCAAGCCATGTCCCCACGATACCCGCTGCCCATTGCCACTGCCCTTCAGCGAAGGCCTCGTCAAAAGGAACGGAGACCCAAAGAGGACTCAGCCGCGCATACCACCCTCCCAGCCATAGCATACACCCCACAAGGACCCCAAAGAATACACCACCCCACAGCCCCACCAGCAGCGGCAGTTGCACCTGTCTTGGCACCACACCAAGCAGGAGCAGTACTCCGTACGTCTTGGCCCGACGTCGGACTGCTCTCAAAATCGCCACAGCATTCAGCAGCCACAGTAGACCTACAACTCCCCCCACACTGTACCATCCCATCTGGCCCCAGTGATGCCATGCTACAAGCCTTTGTAGCGGCTCCAGAGGTGCGGCTACTTCGTAGACACCATGCAGAGAGCGAAGCTGCTCCGAGAGCTTCTCGAGTTCCTCTACAGACGCGGAGTTGCTGATGGCCACACTGCATACGGCCGGTAACAGAGTGTCGCCAGACGCAATGGGTGCGATGCCGAGCATGCTCTGCAGCATCCGCCACCCTTCCTCGGGAGCGATGATCTCCACTGCTGCAACAACCGGCAGCTGCTGCAGCAGATGGTTGACGGTTGGAACGACTTCCCGGTGACAGATGACCTGAACACGGAGCCGTTCTCTCTCCTCCTGCCACGTACGCTGGAGCCACCAGCCAACTTGGATCCACAGTAGCAGCAACATTGTTCCCAGCGCCACGCTCCCAGCCCAGAGGCTCAGGAGACCAGCATGACGCTTCCACAAGTGCCCCAAGAGCCGCATCATACCTGCTGAGAGCGGAGGCTCTGGACAAACCCCTTAAGGTCAGCAACGCCCCGAAAGAGCTCCCGCCAAGAGATGCGAAAGCGCCGTTGGATAAACCGAAAGTTGAGCAGGCCAAGGGTTGCTGTATAGGCAACGAGCCCTAATGGAGCCAGGGAAGCAGCCGAGAAGTGCCCAACGATAACAAATACTGCCATACCCAAAAGGGTCGCAACGGCAATATGGCCGAGCATCCGGCCAGAGCGTCCGATAGCCAAGATTGCTGGCCCCAGCACTGCAAACGGGATCCCCAAGGCCCCTAAGGCAAATAGCTTGAAGTACGCAATCGCTGGCTCATACTCAGCCACAAGGAGTGGAGCGAGGAGGAGGTCCGCACTGCCAACCTCTAAGAGCGCAACAATCACCGCAATAGCTAGAAAGGTTACCGACAGCGTCTTTGCCAGCAAGGTCCGGAGCCCCTCTTCCGCACCAACCGAGAGCAACCGTACGGCTGCCGGATGGAGGAGGCCTGCCACGAGGTCAAAGACCGTGTCGAAGACTCGATTGAAGGTCTTAGCAGTCTGGTAGACACCAACAACCGCTATGCCGAAAAAGTACTGCACTACGTAGACATCCAGCTGCCGCATTCCCGTGTGGAGCGCTGAAGCGAGAGCCTGGGGAAGGGTGAAACGGAGGATATCCCGCAGCCGCGTCCGTCCATGCCATCCGAAGCGGAGCCACGAACGACAGAGCCAGAGACCAACGACAGAGCTTACTCCCATGCCCACCACAGCAATTGTCGCTAGCTCCTTGAACCCCCGGAGCTGATGCTGCCACAGTAGCCACACCGTAAGGAGTGCCATCGTCCCCACCCAGCTCAGATCCAGCCAGAAGACCTGCCGCATCGCCAACTCTCGGTAGAGAAGCTTTGCGCAGAACGTCCTCGGTACGCTGACAGCGCAGAAGGGGACCAGGAGTGTGGCAACCTGCACAAGCTGTGGCTCACGAAAGAGCTGGGCAAGCGGGAAACGCAAGGCCCAAAAGCAGGCAGCAAGTCCCATAGCGATCCCTGTGTGGAGAAGCCCGACCAGGAGGTTGATCCGTGGCTGCTCTTCCGGCTCTACTCCGAATTGAACGAGCCCCAGAAGGGCAGAGGAATCGCTGAGGATGAAGATCCACGTCTGCACTGTCACCAGGAGGGCGAACAGCCCATACTCGTGTGGGGGCACAACGGCAATCTGCAGCAGCATCACGAACCCGTACCCGACGAAGAGTAGCCGCGTAGCCACCGCCCATGTGATTGTACCGATATGCTCCCGCAAGCGCACCATTGGATGCGCAAAAATAGAGGCACGGGCACCCTATAGGTCTGGAAGCACAGAGAAGGCCGCCTCTACAACCCGATACAACCGCGGAGCTGCTCTCCTTGCGACCTCTATGACCTCTGCATGGGAGAGTGGCCGCGACTGTAGTCCAGCAGCCCAGTTCGTCACAACGGAAAAGGCCAGCGCCCCAATCCCAAGTGCAACAGCGCACTGCAGCTCGTGTACCGTTGACATCCCCACAACCTCCACTCCCACACGCTGTAGAAAGCGGACTTCCGCTGGCGTTTCATACGTCGGACCGAGCATAGCTGCATACGTAGCCTCCGGGTAGCAGACTCCGAGCTGCTCCAGATGTTGCCGTAGGCGAAGACGCCACTCAGGATGTGGGAAGAGATGCCGCGAAATGTGGCACCGGTCAGCCGTAGGTAGGCTGCGGAAGCTCAGATTGAGAGCA
The DNA here is from genome assembly GCA_025059875.1 of Candidatus Kapaibacterium sp. NCBI lineage: Bacteria > Pseudomonadati > Bacteroidota > Eximiradiia > Eximiradiales > Kapaibacteriaceae (SeqCode) > Kapaibacterium (SeqCode) > Kapaibacterium sp. (SeqCode). The sequence continues at coordinate 70,246 of JANXCT010000007.1, read as the reverse complement.
TCTCGAAGTAGCAGGACATCACCCGGAGCGTACGCATGCGTCACAGCCCCTGCAGCATTCGTGACCACAAGCCACCGGACTCCTAGCAAGGAAGCAAGTATCACGGGAGCCACGGCCTCATCAACCTGGTACCCCTCGTAGAGATGGAAACGGCCACCGAAGACCAACACCCGCGCCCGCCCTGCCGATCCATCGTAGCTCTAAGATGCCGGGATGACCGTCCACTGTCGGTGCCGGGAACCCCGGAACTACCGTATATGGACAGCGCCACAGTGGTGCATCGCTGAACATCGCTGTGGCGCCCGATCCCACAAGGAGAGTCCCATCCAGAGACTCAGGCAATTCAGCGCGCAGCCACTCGGCTGCAGGCTGCCATCGGTAGCGCTGTTGCTCCAACCAATCCATCGCCAGTTAGCCCACAAACTATCACAGCTTCGACAGCCCCTATAGCAGTTGGGAACTTCCTGCCAGACAACCCAGTATAAGCAAGCGGCACGGCAGCAGAGCAGCAGCCCTTCACCCTTCCCTGTTCCCCCTATGGGGCACCTCAGCTACAGCCCCCTCCCCCGCGGAGAGGGGCTGTGGCGTTTTTATACCCTCCGGACGTGAGAGCCGTAGTTTTGCGTTGCTATGGCAGACCCTCTCCTCAAACGGGCAGAGCTATGGGTACGCCGGCAACTTCTGCGGCGATGGAATGGAGCCGCCCCTTGCACTATTACCGCCCCACAGCTCTCCGTTGCAGTCGACGAGGGCACCCGGATCCTCTTTCTCCGGCAGGACCGCATCGGCGACGTTCTCGTCAGCATTCCCGTCCTACGCATTCTGCGGTCTGCCTTCCCAAACGCTGAGCTTGGGATCGTGCTAGGCCCTAACAACTGGGAAGCCCGCCACGCTGTGGAGCCATATGTTACCCGCTGCTGGCGGTACGACAAGCGTCCACTGGCAGTAGCACGTCTCTTCCGAAGGCTCCGCCAGTATGGCTATAGTATCGCTGTGGACCTTATGGACAATCCGTCCGTCACCTCAACGCTCTTCCTGCAGCTGCTGAACGCCCCGATCCGTATCGGGATTGCCAAGGGAAATGACAGGGCCTACACGCACGTGGTGCCTCTCCTGGATACCTCTCGCTACCACATTGTAGAGCGGATCGCCCAGCTCCTCCTCCCATTCGGGATTGACCCAACGCAGCAGGACCTCCACTTGGAGTACCCCCTTAGCGCCAGTGACCGCCAATGGGCACGGAGCGTGCTAGGGGAACGGCGGCGAGCATACCGCGTGGGTATCGTCATTGCAGCATCTCACCCCAGCAAGTACTGGGGAACGGAGCGTTGGATCTGCTTTCTCAGAATGCTGCAGGAACGGCACCCAGAAGCGGAAGTGCTCCTCTTCGCTTCTCCCACATACGAGCGGGAACAGCATGCGATCGCTCAAGCCACCGAGGCCCGCAGGGTTCCAATAGTCCCATCTTTCCACCAATTCGCGGCGCTGCTGGAGCAGTGCGATGTGATTGTCACTCCAGACACCGCCGCGGTCCATCTGGCAGCAGCCTGGCAGCGCCCATGCGTTGCGCTCTACGTCTGGGACCGTCCTGAACTGCTGCCGTGGTTCCCTTACGGCTCTCCGTACGAAGCAGTCTTCACCCGAACGAGTCCGCTAGAGCGCATCCCCGCTGAGGAGGTTATGACTGCCTTCTCCCGCTTGGTGCAGCGTGTCAGCCTGCCGACCTCTCCACGATGAGTGGCTGGGTACTGCTGCGCGAGACTCTTCGCCGCTTCGTTCTGCCATCGGCTGGCCTCCTTGCTGCGGCGGTGGTACTGAATGCCCTGCTCTCGCTGCTGAGCACCGCCTCTATCGCGATTGTCGATCCGATCTTCCGGGTGCTCTTTGGAAACCAAGCTTCGGCACCGGCACCGTCCGTTCCAGCAGATGTCTTCGCACACGTAAAGCAGCTCCTCTTCGGCACGCTCGCCGCATGGCTCATCACGCCCTCACACTACGATACACTGCTGCGACTCGGCGGCGTCATCTTTGCCCTGTTCCTGTGCAAGAACGCTGTTAAATACGCCAACTCGCTTGTGGGGCTGAAGCTGGAGGAGGGGATCATCAAGCGGATTCGGGATGGACTGGTGCACCGCATGGTGCGGCTCTCGGTAGGCTACTTCTCGGGACAGCGAACTGGAGAGCTCATGTCCATCGTTACCAATGACGTCGCGGTACTCAACTCTAGCCTCGTCGGTGCTTCCCTGACACTTGTGCGAGAGGGGCTGCAGGCCGTCTTCTTCTTGGGGCTACTGGTGGTACTGTCATGGGAGCTCACGCTCATAGCACTGAGTACGAGCCTTGTGAGCTTCTTCCTCATCCGGACGGCGACACGGTATCTCCGTCGCTACGGTAGCCGCATGCAGGCTGCGATGGCCAACTACACAGCTATCCTCCAAGAGCTACTGAGCGCCATCCGGATTGTCAAGGCCTTCTCCGCCGAGGAGCGGATGGCGGCAGCATTTGCCCGCGAGACTTCTGCCTACGTCCGCTCTGCCCTCAAGCACCAGCGTGTGATGGCGCTCCTGCCTGGCATCAACGAGCTGCTGGCTGTCTCGGCTCTCATTGTGGTGCTCGTCCTCGGAGGCTTTCGAGTCTTCGCTGGGCAGATGCAGCCCCATGAGCTTCTGACGTTCCTGTTCTGCCTGTTTGCCGTAATGTCACCGATCGCCTCAGTGCTGCACTCGCTATCACAGCTTCAGCGAGGTATTGTAGCTGCTGAGCGCGTCTTCCGGGTCTTAGGCGAAGAACCTATGATCCGGTCTGGGCACCGTCCCGTCCAAGGCTTCCACAAGGAGCTGCGGGTCGAACGGGTGAGTTTTGCCTACCGCCCCGGTATCCCAGTCCTCCAGGATATCTCGTTCACGCTCCAGCGTGGCAAGAAGTTGGCAATCGTTGGAGCGAGTGGGAGCGGGAAGTCAACGCTCCTGGACCTCCTCATCCGCTTCTACGACCCCACACAAGGGCGCATCCTGCTGGACGGAGTGGACATCCGCGAGCTCCGTCTAGAAGAGTATCGAGCGCTCTTCGGGATCGTCCCGCAGGAAGCCCCGCTCTTCAACGACACTGTCGCAAACAACATCCGCTTTGGGGCTCCTGAGGCTACACTCGAGGAAGTCGTCCGGGCCGCTCGGCTGGCGAATGCCCACGACTTCATCATAGAGCTGCCGCAAGGGTACGACACCATTGTTGGCGACCGCGGTGTACTGCTCTCCGGCGGGCAACGCCAGCGGATTGCAATCGCACGGGCGCTGATCCGCAATCCTGCGATCCTGCTCTTCGACGAGGCTACCTCTGCCCTTGATTCCGAGTCCGAACGTGCCGTCCAGCAAGCCATCGAACAGGCTCTCGAGGGCCGCTCGGCCATCATTGTCGCCCATCGCCTCTCTACGATTGCCCATGCCGATGAAATCCTCGTCCTGGAACGCGGACGCATCGTTGAACGGGGTACCCACACAGAACTCCTAGCTCGCAACGGTATCTACGCGCGGCTCTGGACCTTGCAGCTTGTAGAGCCCCTACCGGCGGCGAACGGCAATCCGTAACGGAGTCGGACTGTTGCAGGCGTTGCTCTCCACCGAGAAAGTGAGCCACGCCAGGCTATCCTGCCCCAACCCTGCGGCGGAGACCTGAACTCGGAGCATTCCGAGGGAATCCGGCAGGACCTCGGCCTGCTGAACAACCGCTGTAGCACACCAGCAGTCGCTCCGCACATTCCGTATGCGCAGCGGTGTACCCCCAACGTTGCGGAAGAGCACCGTGGCCGAGGCGAACCGTTCACTAGCGGGGAGCTCTATGACCGGCAGCGGCTGCAAGAACTCTATTTCCGGCGCGCCACACTGTGCAGTCTCCAACCACGACGCCAGCACGAGGAGACCGACGATACTACCGCAGCAATTTACCCACCACTTCAGCGAACTCATAGAACCCACGACGCTGCACAATCCACTCGGCAGCCAGCAACGCCCCAATAGCAAACGCACGGCGGCTCGTCGCCCGATGAATGAGCTCGATCGTCTCACCTGCAGTGCCGATAGAGACGGTGTGGACCCCAACGACCTCCCCACCCCGCGAGGAGCTCACGTGCAGCTCTTCCGGCAGCAGCGGGCCGCGGAGATCCGTCACCACTCGCTGCTTACGCGGAAGCTCCTGGAGAATCGCCTCGGCTAGCATCAGCGCTGTCCCGCTCGGAGCGTCCCGCTTGTGCCGATGATGCAGCTCATGCACCCAAACGTCGTAGTCCTCAAACGGCCGAGTCAGCCGAGCCGCATACCGCACCAACAGGAGGAAGAGCTGCATCCCAAGCGAGAAGTTGCTGCCGTAGATGACTCCTCCACCCGTCTGTTCGACCAGTGCCGCTAGTTCCTGACGCCGTTCTGCCCAGCCGGTGGTGCCAATGACCATCCGCTTGCCTGCTGCCAGAACCCGCTGGGCAGTTGGCAGAACGGCCTCGGGAACTGAGAAATCCACTACAACCTCAGCCTGCTGCAGCATTGACTCCTCAAGCGGACGGGAGCGGGAAGCAATCCCGACAATCGGGAACTGCCACTCCCGAGCAAGTGCTTCTACTTCCCGCCCCATCCGCCCGTAGCCAACCAGCAGGAGAGCTGGCTTTGGCATCCCAAGCACCTATCCCTGGGCAAGGGCACTGGCACGACGGCCGTAGAGGAAGTAGATGAGCAGCCCCAGCGCCATCCACCCAAGGAGTCGAATCCACGTATCCAACGGCAGCGAAAACATCTGCACTAGCGCCACCAATGCCCCCAGGATCGGGATTACCGGCATGAATGGTACTCGGAATGGCCGTGGTAGGTCTGGCCGCCGGTACCGCAGGACGATGACAGCAATGCAGACAATCGTGAAGGCCAGCAGAGTGCCGATGGAAACCAGCTCGCCGAGGATGCCAATCGGGAAGAAGCCAGCGATGAGCGCTGCCGTAATGCCCGTTAGGAGCGTCGCCCGTGCCGGCGTGCGGAAGCGCTTGTGCACGTGAGCAAAGAACGGCGGCAAGAGTCCATCCTTGGCCATTGCGTAGAGAATCCGAGGCTGCCCTAACAGCAGCACCAGGATAACCGAGCTCAGCCCTGCAATTGCCCCGAGCTTCACCGCATGGCGTAGCCAGTAGAGCGGCTCCCCACTGGCGCTCTGCATCGCGTTGACGGCCACCGCCATCGGATCAGGGACGCCGAGCTGGCTGTAGTGGACAACTCCCGTCATCACCAAGGCCACCAGGATGTACAGTAAGGTTGAGATTCCGAGCGAACCGATGATGCCAATTGGCATGTCCTTCTGTGGATTCCGTGCCTCTTGCGCCGCCGTGGAAACAGCATCAAAGCCGATGTAGGCGAAGAAGATCACTCCTGCCCCTCGCAAGACCCCACTCCAGCCATAGTGACCAAACTGACCTGTGTTCTCGGGGATGAAGGGAATCCAGTTGGCGACGTTGACGTAAGCCGCGCCGACTACGATGAAGAGGAGGATCACTCCAACCTTGATGAACACGATGAGGTTGTTGAACGCCGCTGACTCCCGAATACCCAGCACAAGGAGAACCGTTAGAACGGCGATGATGAGAGCAGCGGGTACGTTGAACAAAGCTCCTGTCCCCATCCATTGGTGGGTCTTCGGATCGTACACCAAAGGCGCTGAAGCCCACTCCTTCGGGATGCGAATTCCGATGTCTGCCAACCAACTAACGACGTAGCCAGACCATCCGACAGCTACGGTAGAAGCTCCGAAAAGGTACTCGAGCAGTAGGTCCCAGCCGATGATCCAAGCAAAGAACTGGCCTAGCGTGGCGTACGCATACGTGTAGGCGCTACCAGCAATCGGTATGAGCGAGGCAAACTCGGCGTAACAGAGGGCAGCGAAGACACAGCCGATTCCAGAGATGACAAAGGACAGCGCGATCGCCGGCCCTGCATACTGGGCTGCGGCCTGCCCAGTCAGCACGAAGATACCCGCCCCGATAATAGCACCAATCCCCAATGCTACTAGGTTTGCAGGCCCTAGCACACGGTGCAATTCCTGCGTCTGCTGTGCCTCGCGAATGAGGTCGTCAACCGACTTCGCTGCACGCATCATCGCTCTCCCCTGTGACACATTGCCAATTGGCAACACGCAAATTAGAGAACGGCTGCCAGCTATGTTACTCTGAGACGCCGTAATTTGGCATTGCAGAAATCCGTCATAGGCGATCGTGGCTGTCTCACAGTAAGCGAGTCCCCCAATGGTTGACGTTGGACAGAAAGCTCCGAACTTCCAGCTTGTGGACACTGAGCTCCGTCCGCGCTCCCTTCAGGAGTTCTTGGGCAATGGCAAGCCGGTAGTCTTAGCGTTCTTCCCCGGGGCCTTTACGAGTGTCTGCACGAAGGAGATGTGCACCTTCCGAGACTCCTTTGGTCGACTTCAGGGGGCGAACGCTAACTTGGTCGCTATCAGTGTAGATGGGCCTTTCGCAAACAAGGCGTTCGCAGCAGAGAACAACCTGCCCTTCCCGGTACTCTCGGACTATAACCGGGAAGTGATTCGGCTATATGACGTCTACCACGAAGACTTTGCAGGCCTCAAGGGGTACACCGCTGCCAAGCGAGCTATCTTCGTACTGGATGAAACAGGTACCGTCCGTTATCGCTGGGTAACGGAGAACCCAGCCATGGAGCCTCCATACGAGGAGGTCTTTCAGGCAGTAGAGCAGCTCCGACGCTGAGCTTAAAAGCTTATGCTCGCGCGATTACCAAAGTGTACGTGCAGGCTGCTTCGTCTTCGGGTTACGGCAGCACTACGATTTCCACGCGCCGATTCTCGCGACGCTGCCAATCTGATCCGTGTGCCCCTGCACTTCGACCCGGATGTGGGAATGTCGCTGCAAGTACCGGGCCCATTCCGCAATCGCCGCCTCGTACTCCGGCAGAATAACGGACGATCCAGGATCGAAGTAGGCAACTACTCGTTGGGGCATGCCGTACTCTGGCGCTATAGCTCCCGCTAACCGTCGCAACTCTTCCACCAGCTTCTGTAGCGAGAGATGGTGTGGAGGGACAAGTCGGATGTAGGCTTCGCCAAAACGATCCCGTAACTGCAGAACGTATCCCTCCTCGGTTCTGCGGATGAGCATGTCCGGCAAACGTTCAGTAAGGTCTGCAGCACCTCGCCCCTCCGACCCCGGCAGATGTCCGTCAAACTCTCCACCAGAGTGCTCCGACCTTTGCGGAGCCCCCTTGATAACGGGTGGCTCTATCTCTTCCCTTCTCCCAACATCGCGTCCAGACATGCGGTCCAAACGTACCTCTAGCACCCGCTCGACATAGCTTCCAGCCGCATATGCACGTAGGATAAGCTGTTGTCCTTGATACACTGGGTACCATAGGCTACCAGCACTGCCCAGAGGCCGGGAAATGCCGACCAGCTCAACGGAATCGGCCCCCTCAACGTCCCACTGTACGATAGCCCACTCGCCCTCCATGGGTTCTGCAGGAATAAGGCGGAAAAGGCGAATGGTTGGCATCCGGGCCTGAGCCGAGGACACCGCAGGAGCTGGTACCGATGGCTGTTGTTGGACTGGCTGTTGCAGAACTGGCTGTTGCGAGGCCGGCTCCTGGTGTATCGACTGAGCAGGGCGCTGAGACGCCGAAAGAGATGCAGCGTCCGGCTCCACTGCGCGGGGGTGAACTATTACGCTGATAAGCCGCTCGGCACTTGCAGTTCCACGCTGTGCTCGCAGTACGAAGTACTGCCCGCTAAAGAGACGCTGGCGCAGCGTCCCGCTCTTGCCTAAGCCCGTCGCAACGCCAGGAATCTCCACCGAATCAGCATTCCGAACCTGCCAGACCAGCACAGTGCTCTCCCCCGCTGTGATCTCTGGGGGCACTGCTTCAAACCGCTCAATGACAGGTGGTCGCTGGCAGCCCAACACCACAGCAAGCAGCACGAATAGGAGGTGAAGATAGCGCATGACAGACCCTATCGCTAGTGTGACTGTACCACACACGACTGTGCCGCTAAACTTGGCACCAGAGGCCTTCCCTAGCAAGCTTGAGACTCCACTCCACCAACGCGGAGTAGACAACTGCCATGCCAACAGCCTTCCCGACTGCCTCAAAGGCCACAGTACGTGGCAAATAGCCTTGTACCCTTATCGATTCTTTGCTGCCGAACTTCCGTGCCCTGAATTACCCGTGAGACCGCGCCCTCAACGGGATCGATGTCCAACTGTGTCGATTTGTGGTACCGAAAGGCAGTTCTTAGCTCTGTCACACATCTTCGGCACAGGAACGACAGCGCCAGTTGAATATTGTGCTCTCCCGCAGCAGGAGCACATATCCGCACTAGCGCCAATGCCGCCGAAACACCGCAAATGCTACCTCTGCACTGCACAACTCTTTGCTTTTCACCGAGCCAATGGACTCATAGAAGAGCAACGCGAACGAGCCATAACTCTGCTAACTTTGCCCTCCAGCCCCTCGTCTATTCCATCCTGAACGGCTGTCCCTGCACAGACCTCAGCAGCAATGGCTCCGTTGCTTGCGGTAGTAGCGTGGCTCCTATGGTTCGTGGCAAGCTGTGACATTGTGCAGCCTCCTTACCGGGAAACCCCGACACAAGGACCTGACACAGCACAGGTTACCGTCCTGCTTGAGGACTATACTGGCTTCCGCTGCGGGAATTGCCCAGAAGCTCACGAGCGGGCCGAAGAACTCCAGCGGCTTTACGGTGGACGCCTCATCGTAATGAGCGTCCATGCTGGCTTCTTCGCACGTCCAACGGCGCCGCCTTACACCTACGACTTCCGCAACCCCGTCGCCGAAGAACTGGACCGCTTCTTTGGTATCAGCCGGGCAGGGAATCCCAACGGAATGGTCAACCGGCTTGGATATCCGAACAACCACATCCTGGGCAAGGACGCTTGGGCCTCAGCCGTAGCAGCTGCATTGCGGCGCTCTGCCCCCTTGCGTCTCAGTCTCCAAGCCGTTATGGACACGATGAGCCGTACTGTGCAGGTCAGCGTTGCTATCCGCTACGTAGAGTCAGGGACTCCCGACCACTACCTCGCCCTCTACGTCGTGGAGGACAGCGTCGTGCAGTACCAGTTGGACTACCGCCGCACCCCTCCGGATGTCCCGAACTACGTCCATCGCTTCGTCCTCCGCGACGGTGTCCGAGGAGCGTGGGGTGAGCAGCTCCATCCCGCAGGAGCTCCCACTGGGACGGTGCTTCAACGCCAGTACACGTATCGCTTCCCCGAGCAAGCTGACTGGAACCCGCAACGCTGTTCCATCATTGCTATCGTCCACCGCTACGGAACGACCTACGAGATCGTGCAAGCAGCAATGACACCCTTACGTTTGCAGTAGTTCTCACGGTGCTGAACCCGAGCTATGGACTCTATGCCGACAGCTACCCCTCGTCTTCAGCCCGTCACCCTTATCCGTGGTGACGGCATCGGACCAGAAATCACTGCAGCCGTGCAAGAAATTCTGGATGCTGCTGGGGTTCCGATAACTTGGGATGAACAGCCAGCCGGCTTGGAGTGTGCCCAGCGTTACGGAACACCCCTGCCGCCAGAGACGCTGGAATCCATCGTCCGCAATCGAGTTGCTCTCAAAGGGCCGACAACGACCCCTGTAGGCATGGGGCACAAGAGCATCAATGTCACCATCCGCAAGGCGCTGGACCTCCTCGCCAATGTGCGTCCGGCACGGTCGCTGCCTGGGGTGCGGACACGCTTTGAGAACGTAGACCTCATTGTGCTACGCGAGAACATCGAGGACACTTACGGCGGTATTGAGCACTGGCAGACGCCCGATGTCGTCCAGCAGCTTCGCATTATCACCCGACCCGGTTCAGACGCCTTCCTCCGCTTCGCCTTCGAGCTGGCACGCAGCCAGGGACGACGCCGCATTACGTGCGTCCACAAGGCAAACATCCACAAGATGAGCGATGGCCTCTTCCGGGAGCGCTTCTACGCCATCGCTGCCGACTATCCAGAGCTCCAAGCCGACGACATCCTCATCGATAACCTCTGCATGCAGTTGGTCGTTCGCCCAGAAACGTTCGACGTCCTGGTGCTACCGAACCTCTTCGGAGATATCGTCAGTGACCTCTGTGCGGGCCTGGTCGGGGGCTTAGGAGTTGCCCCAGGCGGGAACATTGGTCATGGACGGGCGGTCTTTGAAGCCGTACACGGCTCTGCCCCCGACATTGCTGGCAAAGGGATCGCAAATCCGACGGCGCTGCTGCTCTCAGCCCTCCAGATGCTCCACTTCCTCCATCTGCACCGACATGCCCAGCGAATCGAAGAGGCGCTACGCTTAACGCTGGCTAGCGGCATCCGAACACGCGACCTTGGAGGGAACGCTTCAACGCGAGAGTTTGCTCGCGCCATCATCAGCAACCTACGCCCGCTGGATTTCACTGAAGAACCATACTTGCCACCGGCTCCAGAAGCCACCCCACAGCCTGTCAGTACCTCATCCGCAACGGCATGGCAGCTCTACGGCATGGATGTCTTCGTGCGCTCTCCCGAAGGAATCCCTTCGCTACCAGAGTGTCTTGGGAAGCTACGGCTGCGGATGATCTCCAACCGCGGTACGAAGGTCTTCCCAGGTCCCCCGCCGCCCATCCTGCTCGTGGACTGGTATCGCTGCCGCTACCTAGCTGACGAGCCGCTCCAGCACGCTGATATCGTGCAGGCTCTGGCAGAGCTCACAAATCGCGGCGTTGTGTGGATGCACGTAGAGAAGCTCCACCACGTCAACGGTACTGCGCTCTACAGCAAAGCACAGGGTGAAGAGTGACACGTCCCACAACCACTGCAAGCAGCTATGTCCTTTGAACTCCTCCGGCGCCTCTGTGCAACGCCTGGTGTCCCAGGCCGGGAAGAGGCATTTCGGGAACTAGTCATCAGCGAACTCCAAGGGTATGCCGAGGACATCCGGACGGATACCTTGGGAAACGTCATTGCCCTGCGCCGGGGAACCGGCCAACGTCCGCGCAAAATCATGCTTGCTGCCCACATGGATGAGATCGCCTTCGTGGTACGCTCCATCCACAAGGACGGCTTTCTCTACTTCCATCCCCTCGGCGGCTTCGACCCGCGGACGCTCATTGCCCAGCGCGTCAAGGTCTACGGCAAACGCGTCCTGGACGGAGTCATCGGCATCAAGGCCACCCACCTCACAACCCCCGAGGAGCGCTCGAAGGTCATTCCCATCGAGGAGCTCTTCATCGACGTCGGGCTGCCGGCTGAAGAGGTGAAAGAGCTCGTCAGCATCGGCGACCCCATTACGCTGGAGCGAGAGCTCATTGAAATGGGCAACCTCTACACCGGCAAGACTCTGGATGACCGTGTCGGCGTCTACGTGATGCTCCAGGCCTTCAAGAGCTTTAGCCAGAGCGCAGATGATGTCTACGCTGTCGCCACTGTCCAAGAAGAAGTTGGAGTACGCGGCGCACGAGTTGCCGCCTTCGGTTTGGACCCCGACATCGGGATCGCGATCGACGTCACCATCGCCGCCGATACCCCCGGCGTGAACGAGCACCAACAGTGCACCCAGCTAGGGAAGGGAGTCGCCATCAAGATCCTGGACTCTTACTCCATCTCGCATCCCGGACTGGTGCGGTTCTTGCGCCAGATCGCTGAAGAGGAAGGAATCCCCTACCAGATGGAGGTGCTGCCGCGTGGAGGAACGGACGCTAGTGCGATGCAGTTGAGTCGTTCTGGCATCCCCGTGTGCACTATCTCCATCCCCAACCGCTACACGCACTCCGTAGTGGAGTGTGTCCACAAAGACGACGTCAATGCCGCTATCCAGCTCCTCTGCCGTTTCTTGGAACGGTCATCGGAATTCCAGTGGTAGCAGTAGCCTCGCACGCAATGGATGCCGTGCCCTTGGCGCCATCGGCTGCTCCGCTCCTTCGGGGGACTTTTGGGAACAGCTGTAGCGCTAGGGCTCGGAGCCTTTGCGCTCCTCCAGCTTCCTGAGATTCGCTACTGGCTTCTCCAGCAGTTACTTGCCTACGCCAACCGAGAGCTGAATGGAGAGCTCTCGCTGCGCGATCTCCGGTTCCGAGGGTTTTGGGTCGTAGACTTCTCAGGGCTCCTGCTGCGCGACGCTGCTGGCGACACCGTCTTCTTTGCTCCAACAGTACGCGTGGCTCTGGAGGCTCCCGCCCTAACGCAGCGTCGGCTCGTCATCCCCACTTTCACAGCTGACAGTGCTACTCTGGTCCTTGTCCGCGGGCGTGATAGTCTGTGGAACGTAGAGCGTCTGGCACGGTCCCGCGAAAAGACTTCCGAGCCCCCAGATGTGAGCATCTGGCTACGAGGAATCGGATTGCGGAACCTGCGCGTCACCGTTGTTGACTCACTCCAGCCACCAGGGGAGGGTCTCTATGCCCAAGGGCGCTGGCAATTCGACATTTACGAACTCCTAGGTAGCGCTGCGCTCTTCCCACGGCAGCAGCGGGGCTCCTTGAGCATCCGCAGCCTCCGTCTGCGCGAACGCCTCTCTGGCATCACCATAGCCGACCTCCACGGACACTGGGCCATTTCCCCAACCCAGCTCCGCGCTGACGAATTCCGACTCCGGATGCCTGGGCTGCGCCTCTACCTCACAGCCCGGGTTGACCTCAGCCAATCCCTCTCAGCCGTAGGACCAGGGTCACCTCCACCAGTGGAGCGCTTCCAAGCCGCGCTTATTGTAGACTCTCTGATTCCAGCGCAGCTGGCAAAGTTTCTTCCTGGTCTCCCGATGGACTTCACCGACACTGTCGCCGCCATAGTGAACTGCAGTGGTACGCTGAACGAGCTCCACTGTGACCGCCTCGCACTCCGATCTAGAGGATTCCACGTGGACGCCCACTTCAACGCAACGAACCCATTGGATTCAGCGCGTCGTCAGATCCGCGGGAGCATCTCATCAGCTACCGTCTTCATCCCAATGATAGCCCGGTTCCTGCCCGAACTGCCACCCGAGGCTCGCCAACTGGACTTCATCCACTCACGGCGTGTCCGCTTCACCGCTACCGCCGATTCTCTGTGGCTTGCCGGGCAGTTTCAGACATCCATAGGAACAGCGGAGCTCAACTTCTCTGCCCGCCGCTGGGCTACCCCAACACCCGACTACTCCCTGCAGATGAACACTGGCAGCCTATCTATAGGGCGTCTGCTCCCTGCTCCTCTGAGCTCGCTCACGATCGGAGGGCAGATAGGGCTACAGGGCAAAGGGACCAATATGACAACAGCCGACGTGAGGATTCATGCTACTCTTCGTAGCGGTTCTCTGCAGACGCTGCGACTCTACCGAGCCCAGCTCTCAGCATACCTCTCCGACGGCTTCCTCCAGCTCGACACCGCTGAATGCGTCCTAGTAGGGGCGGATACGGCCAAAGCTCAGCTCAGTGGCTGGATACAGTTGACTCCGCCAACAGCACCTTCCTACCGTCTCCAGCTTGCCCTCTCCCGTTTCCCGCTCGCAACCCTGCTGCAAGACACGACACTGCCATCGGCCCTCTCCGTAGTAGCACAGTTATCCGGCCAGGGACTCCACCCCGACAGCGTCGAGGGCTTCCTGCGGGCAAACGTCCGCGAGCTGGAGTACCCGGAGTGGAGCCTCCTCCCTTTCGAAGTCTCACTCCAGCTCAGCCGGCCTTCAACATCAGCCCGCTTCCTGCAAGTCACTGGAGACCCCTTTTCAGCACAGCTATCAGGCACATGGCGCATGAGCACCCTCCCGGAGCTTGCTGCTGCCCTCGGTACTTCGGCCCTCCATTGGCTTGCCGAACAGTATCGCTTCATGCCCGGTATGACGGCATGGTCGCAACCACCCCTTCAACGTCTCTCTGACAGCGCAGACGTGCGCTTCCGGCTCGAGCTCCGCGACCTCTCCTGGTTAAGCCAATCGGCAGACCTTCCTCCGCTGCAAGGGACTCTGAGCCTAGCCGGGCACCTCTGGGTTGGTGCTGACTCCGCCTCTTTCCATGCCGAACGACTCCTGGGACGTTACCTCGGGATCGGCTCCGATACTCAGCGCCTCCACGTTGCTTGGCTCTCTGCAACAGGAATAGGCACTACCTTCCGTATCGTGCAGGGCTTCCCAGAGCTCCTCCAAATGCAGGGGCTCGTTTCACTCCAAGGGCTCAGCACAGGAGAGCTGCTCGTTGACAGTCTCTCCCTCTTGTGGGAGCTCCAGAAGCCACAAGGTCAATTCGCGCTCTCCCTTTCCCTTCCCAACCTACTCCGCGGTACCTGGAATGCCCAACTCCGGTGGCAGGGGACGGGCTACTCTGTGACAACAACTGCCCTCTCCCTCACAGCAGCAAAGACAGGCTTCACGTGGAACCTCGTCCGCCCCTTCTCGTTGTGGTTGGGAAGTGATGGCATTACCGTAGACACTCTGCTCCTGGAACGGCCGCCCAGAGAACAGCTCCGCTTCTACGGCGTAATTGCGTGGGACTCAGTACAGTTCTTGGCCGCAGAGCTAACGAACTCCTCCCTCTCCGAGCTCTTCAAGCTCCTACCCCTCGGCTACATCCGCCCCGAAATGCAAGGAATACGTGGGCAGATTGACTCCGTCCAGCTTACTGCGAGAGGCCGCTTGAGAGCACCACACATAGAGCTTCGAGCTTGGCTCCAACGGCTCCAATACGAGGCATCTTCCCTTGGAGACCTCTATGCCACTGCTACGCTACAAGACGGGATCGTCCGGGCACAAGCTAACCTTGAGGCTGGTCAACGGCGTCTTTCCTTGGTCATCTCTTCGTTCCCCTCCCGACAGGAGCTTTTCCCCCGAGTCCCCGTCCACGCTACAGCAACAGCGCACAATCTGAACGCCGCCCTCTTGGGTCCCGCTGTTCCAGAGCTGCGCAATCTCCGGGGAAGCCTCAACCTAGAACTCCAGGTCCGAGGCACCCTACCGAACGACCTCTCTTTCACTGGCAGCCTCCAAGGCGATTCGCTCTCCTTCTCGCTAGCGCAGACAGGGATTGCATACACGGCCTCGCTATCGGCCTACCTCCGTGGGCAGTCCATCGTGATAGAACGGTGTGTCCTGCGCAATCTCCCCGAAGACCTCAGCAACGGGATGCTCACTCTCGCGGGGACGATAGGACTCCGACAATTCCGGCCATGGAGCTTTGACCTACAGCTCCAATCCCCTCAAGTGCTTGTCCTCGGCTATGCATCTGCCCGCGCCAATGTCCCCGTCTATGGTCCCCTGATCCTGGCCACCGGGCAACCTCCAGTACAGCTCGTCGGCACCTGGGAGGCTCCACGCATAACGGGAACGCTCTTTCTTCACTCTGCTCGCCTCATCTTCCCGGAGGAGGCCCTTACGACGCCTGTAAGTTCCCTGCCGTTGCTAGCTGACTACCACTGGGTCACGCCCCCTGAGACCCCCTCAGCCGAGGAGGAAGAACAACCGCAGCCTATCTCTCCGCCCCAAGAGTCAGGCTTTGCCGAACGCCTTTCGTACGACCTACGCCTCTACGTGCTCGGCCCTTTCTCAATCACGATGGACTTAGCCTCCACACAGCAGCTCCTGGCGGAATTAGAAGCCGAAAATCCAGCGATTCCCTTGGCTTATGTCACCGGTCCTGACGGACGCCCGCAGCTCTTGGGGCGCCTACGCTTACGACCGGGCTCGGTGTACAAATTCTACCGGAACTTCTCTGCCAGCGGTACCATCGCCTTCACTACAGGCGAGATTGACAATCCAGAACTGGACGTCGAAGTCCGCTACCATGGGGTACGCATCTTCAACAACCAGCGCCAGACATACGAGATTCGTTTCACCATCCGTGGTACTCGACGGAACCTCTCGATTGGGAATTGGAGCTACACCATAGCTGGTACCGCCGGCACGGGCGACGACAATAAGCTCTTCAACGACGTCCTCTGGCTCCTCCTGGTAGGCCGCACCCAAGAGGAGCTGGAAGGCAGCTTCACCGCTGACGGAAGCATCGGACGGGAAGTCCCGCTGGCAAATCTGTCCACAATTGCCTCCAAAGCAGCCACGGAGCTCTTCCGTGGCATAGGGGTGGTACAAGATGTCCAGATAGACCCCACCACAGGCACCTTCGACATCGAACAGATGCGAGCCCGCATCACAGGACAACTGGGAGCGATCACGCTGCGTTGGGGTGGGTATCTGACGAACCCCCTCGGCCAGGGAGAATTTACCGTGGAGATGCCCTTGAGCGAACTCCTACGCGGCGAGCCCGGATTCCTCCGTCAGGTCCTCCTCCAGCTCTCCACGACGACCGGTACCACGACGGTGACTCTCCCCTCCACCCAACGCCTCTGGGAAGTCCGCATTAGCGTACGACTATGACATGCTATGGCTCCTGTTCTCCGTAGGGCTCCTGCTGTGGCTCTCCGGCTGCACCTCTACAGTACGCTCCTCCAGCACCGAGCCGAGCCGTTTCCGCGGACTCGCTTCGTTCTACGGTCGTGAATTCGCCGGACGCCCCACTGCCAGCGGTGAAATCTACAACCCAGAAGCGCTGACTGCTGCCCATCGCACCCTACCGTTTGGAACTCGGCTACGGGTCACCAACTTGCGCAACGGCCGCTCCGTCATCGTTCGGATTAACGATCGTGGTCCACAACATCGAGAGCGGGTCGTAGACCTCTCAGAAGCTGCCGCCAGAACACTGGAGATGCTCCGCGAAGGCGTAGTGGAGGTGGAATGTGAAGTCCTTCGCTAATGCTATCGCCAACCTTAACCGCCTGCTACGAGCTCACAGAAACAACATCCCCATGCCACTGTGAGGAAAATTCGCAAAAGCTGACTGCTGAAAACACCCGTTCTCCGTTGCTACCAGGGTAGCATTCGCTGGGTCACCATTCGTCTACGTCACCACCACAGTCGCTCGCTTTCTTGCTATCTCCGCCAACTCTACAACACCGAGCGGATCCCTCCACTGGCGGTTTAGAACCCCTATTCCTCATTGTCCCCAGTTCAACGCCCAAACATAGCCACCAGCTACCCAGCGTAAGTGAGCAGCAGTCCGGAACCCCGCCGGGCCCCTGCGTCTTCATCCGTTGAGCAGCCGCCTCATGTAATAGCCAGAGCTCCTACGATTGCTGCTACCCCCTGTCCCACAGTCGTGGAACAGCACCAAGGCATCTATCCCGCCCCCCCTTGCGCCTGCGGAGGGTGAGGGACTCGAACCCTCAAGGGCTCCTCGCCCGGCGGTTTTCAAGACCGCTGCCCTACCAATTGGGCCAACCCTCCATGCCTCGCTATTCGACAGAGTGCATCCCTCAGGCCCTTTTCAGTCCTACTCGCTGGGTAACCACCAGGTCCTCAGCCCAGAGGGTTGTACGGCACACCGCTACAGCCTATTGCTGGACGTTGTAGTCCACTAGCACCCTGCGCTCGCCTTCCTGCTTCACCGTATCGCTTATGAGGGAACTCTGCACCCTCAGTTCTGCAGGATCCGTCTGGTCACGGACGACTCCAATCCCTTCAGCCACCCACCAGCGGAAGCGGGCTGTGAAGGTTATAGTGCCTACCTCCCTACCCTGTGCGAAGATTTTCCCATCAAATGACGCCTGCACTCGAAACTCTTGAGCCTCCACCTGGCGCCCTTTGACCGGCAGACGCAACGTCTCATTACCTCTCTCTCCGCGCCATCTCATAGAACCTGAAACCGTCACCTGTGGATTATCGGGATCAAGCGGTACGTTTGTCAGCGTCGTATCCCAAATCGCCCAAGAAGAAGCCGAGTAGTCGGCTACCTTTACCCACCCCGTCGGTCCAGGGACCTCTCCAGTCGAGGGGAAGAACATGTACAGCCGTACCCCATCGGAGGAAAGCAGCATCGTGTCAGGGGTGTGGTCATTGCTACGGTACTGCACGGCCACATACGCCTGCCGACCATGCCACGGCACCTGTCTAACGATCACCATCGAGTCCCGCCACTCCGTTCCTGGTATCTCCGCACCGGAAGTGTCTAACCGAATACCTGAATACACCCACCAGTTCCCCACAGCAAAGGGGAAGTAGTTCCGGGGCTGAGTCGGTTCAGTACTCTCCTCTTTCGCACAGCCAACCAGCGCAACAACGGCGCCGACAACTGCTGCTGTTCGCCACCACACCATGGTCTCCTCCGCTATCTTGTGGCACATCCCGCCCCAATGGGCACACGAAAATATGCAGCCTATGCTACATCCACCAGCCGACTCAGGTAAACATCCTGTATTGCATGCAGCAGGGCAACCCCTTCTTCCATGGGACGCTGGAAGGCCTTCCGCCCTAAGATGAGCCCCATGCCTCCAGCCCGCTTGTTGATGATCGCCGTGCGCACCGCTTCGGCAAAGTCACCGGCCCCTTTGGATTCGCCTCCACTGTTGATGAGCCCAATGCGGCCCATGTAGCAGTTCGCTACCTGGTACCGACAGAGATCAATCGGGTGGTCGGACATGAGCTTCTCGTACATCAAAGAGCTGCTGCGGCCGAACTTCAGTGCCACAAAGCCGCCGTTCGTTTCTGGCAACTTCTGCTTGACAAGGTCTGCCTGTAGCGTTACCCCCAGATAGTTGGCCTGCCCTGTGAGGTCCGCTGCCACGTGGTAGTCCTTGTCCGCCTTGAAGGCGCTGTTGCGCAGATAGCACCACAGTACTGTGGCCATCCCCAGCTCATGCGCATATGCGAAGGCTTCCGCAATCTCCTGTATCTGCCGGCTGCTCTCGGGTGAGCCGAAGTAGATCGTTGCACCAACCGCCGCCGCCCCCATCTCGTACGCCTGCTTGACAGTCCCAAAGAGCACCTGGTCGTACCTGTTCGGATACGTCAGCAGCTCGTTGTGGTTGAGCTTGACAATGAACGGGATCTTGTGAGCATACTTCCGAGCAACACTGCCAAGGACGCCGAAGGTAGACGCGACGGCATTGCATCCGCCCTCGATCGCCAAGCGTACGATGTTCTCCGGATCAAAATAGCTTGGGTTCGGGGCAAAGCTGGCCCCTGCGGAATGCTCTACCCCCTGGTCAACGGGCAGAATGGAGAGATACCCCGTCCCTGCTAGGCGGCCAGTGGAGAAGATCCACTGCAGATTCCGCAAGACTCGATTATTGCGGTCCGAGAGGGCGAAGACGCGGTCAACGAAATCGGGACCCGGTAGCTGCAACATCTCTTTGGGAATCGTCGTGCAGCGATGTTCCAAGAGATACCGTGTCTGCTCCTCGCCCAGCAAATCTTCGATCCAGTCCAGTACCGAACCGCAGGTAGAGGCTTCCTTCACCACCGTTGCTACTCCTGCCATCCCTGCCTCCAGAGGTTAGGTACCACTGGGTAGCAAAAATACGAACGTAGCAGTGGCACCCCCCATCCCACGTGCGAGTGATAAGGGGTTATTCGAACTCGTGTCTGCTACTCGAGCTCGTGCCCCTAGGCCGACTTCCCCAACAACGACCGGCCCCCCACCACGATCATCGCCACTGCCATCACGAGGAAAATTACCAGCAGAGCCTCTCCGCTCTGGAAGTACAGCGCAGCTAGAGGGGCTCCAACGATGCCGAGGACACCTGCCCATAAGAGTAACGGAGACAGGAGACCCGTTACTACCAGGCCCAGTCCAATTGCATAGCCCCAGAGGGCACCATAGAGCTCTGGCGTGGTAGTACCCGCCTTCTGGATTGTCGGGGACAACACCAACAGCCACATCCCCGCCGCTAGCATCCCCCAACCTACGCCAATCCAGGGGGAGAACACCAGCCTTCCCTCATGGAGTCTACCCCGACGCTTCTCCATGAGGTATAGTACTCCCATCGTCCCCCCAATTCCTACGAAGAGGGTGCTCCATGTAATGAGTGGATTCTGGAAGAGCCACAGGACACCAAGGGCAGCAGCTGCAACCGACGCCCACAGGAACACCGTTGGGAACGGTCCAAACTTCACTGAGGTCGCTAGTGCAAAGGCAGGCAGAAGCAGCTCTGCCCACAATCCCCCGTATCCCAAAAGCATAAGCAGGAGGTTCAAGCTCGAGTACGCCCCAAACGCTACGAGATACGGCGCTACCGAACGCAGCTCTTCCCGTGCTCGGCTAACGAGCAGACGCAGAATCTCAACTGCCTCAAGGGCATCCCGGATTTCTTCCAATGTGCGTTGAGCCATTGGTCTACTCCGCTTGTTGCGAGACATTCACCAACAAAGCTCCAAGCAGTGCTTGCAGCTCTCGTAGATACACCTCGAACCGCTGCCGACCCTGTTCTGTCAGCTCATAGGTCGTGCGCGGTCGGCGTCTGACAAAGCGCTTGTGCACGCGAATGATTCCTGCCTCTTCCAGCACACGGAGGTGCTGTGAGAGGTTGCCGTCTGTGACGTTGAGCTCCCGCCGAAGAGCCTGGAAGTCCATCTTTCCCCGCTGGACTAGAAGCGTTAAAATTCCTAGCCGGACGCGCTCGTGGAGGAGTGGATCAAGCCGCTCAACTCCCATCAGTCGCTTTGCGGGGCATAGTCAGTCCTACGAATTGGCGAGCCACCCCCGAGGAAGAGCCGGAGCGACCACCCTCTGAGGTCGGCCTTCGGTACCCCAGGGACCCTCCCACCGTCTTCAAGGCCTGGCGCATCCCACCCAATCGGCAGGACGTAACCTGCCCGCAATCCTACGAGGAGTCCCGGAAGCAGCTCCAGTTCAGCTCCAGCAGCGACCTGTGCAAGCCACCCCCCGGTGCTCAGTCGAGCGTTCCCAAGCGGACGCTGGAGCAGGGAGTCAAAAGGAACCTCGAGCTCGCCACGCTTCAACGCTATCCCCAGACTTCCCCCTCCGATGCTACCGATCGCCGAAATCCGTATGCCGTCCCACACAAATGGTGCATACGCAGCGCTGAACATTCCCCATCCACCACTTAAGGCCGCCTCCCCCGTTGCGCCTGAAATCCTCCGCTCAAGGACCACGTACCCCTCGCCCCCGATTCCGAAGTTCCCAATCCACCCCATCCCGCCACCACCAATCAGCATCCCGACCCCCGGCAGCTTCCCGTATCCGGCCTGAGAGAGCCGTTCGCTAAGCTCCCCGATGCCCAAGACCTGCCCACCAGCGGCGAAGAACCCCATCCCGCCACCGTACAGCTGCTCCTGCTGAGCCCATCCAAGGACGCTACAGAAAATGACCAACGACGCCACTAAAGTCCGCTTCATAGCTGCTGTCCTCCTGCTATTTCACATTCTACCGCGATGCGAATTTACGGCAACACAGAGAACTTTGCAATACAGAGTACTTGACGTAACGGTCCCGAGCATCCCGAATTAAAGCGAGGCGACAGCAGCCGCGGCCTGCTCTTTTCCCAACTCCTCTGAGGCCACCTTGTCAACTAGCTTCACCCTATGCAGCAGCGACCTTCCGGAGGCTGCCAGAGAGATCGGCGATGTCATCGATTTGGAGAGCCTTCTCAACCTGTAGCGCAGTTATCTATCCCCGCCTCGGACACCGAGCATTGCGTGCAGCTTGTAGATGTTCCCTGCACCCAAGGTCAAGAGCATGTCGCCTGGCTGCAGGAGCTGAGCAGCCAGTTCTGCAGCCTCCTCTAGGGTAGGAGCATAGTGGACTGCGCGGTGTCCACTGCGGCGGGCAGCTTGGACGATGAGCTCGCCACTCACCTCAGGGATGGGCTGCTCACGGGCGGCATAGACGTCGGTGACAATCAGGATGTCGGCCTCCTCGAAGGCCTTCCCAAAGTCTGCGGCAAAATCCCGAGTGCGAGTGTACGTGTGAGGCTGGAAGATACAGACGAGGCGACGGTCCCAACCCTGCCGAGCTGCTTGCAGTGTGGCTCGGACCTCTGTAGGATGGTGGGCATAGTCGTCAACGAACAGAATCCCATCGCGTTCTGCGACGATCTCGAAACGGCGGTAGACTCCTGTAAACTCTTCCAGCGCCTCCCGTATGACCTCAAACGGTATCCCCAACTCCCACCCCACGGCAATCGCTCCAAGGGCATTCCGCACATTGTGAAGCCCCGGGATCCGGAGCGTAATCTCACCGATGAACTCTCCGTTAATGAAGAGCTCAAACTGTGCCGAGCGTTCTGACAGCCGCACTCGACGACCACGTACTTCGCTCTGCGGCGAGAGCCCATACGCCCGGACTTTACGACTGAGCCGCGGTAGGAGCTCCTTGACGCCGTCATCATCTACACAGGCAACCACGAGTCCGTAGAATGGGACATTGTTGGCGAAACGAGCGAACGCATCGAGGATATCGTGCCGGTCTGCGTAGATGTCCATGTGCTCCTCCTCAACACTGGTCACGACTGCGATTGTCGGCAGTAAGCAGAGGAAGGAGCGGTCATACTCATCCGCCTCCACGACAATCCACTCCCCGCGTCCCAGCCGAGCATTGCTTCCCCCCAATCCTCGGAGCCGCCCTCCGACGATGACGGTCGGGTCCATTCCAGCCCGTAACAAGAGTAGGCCACAGAGGGAGGTAGTGGTGGTCTTTCCGTGGGTTCCTGCCACCGCTAAGCAGTACTTCAAGCGTGCAACCTCCGCCAGCATTTCCGCACGACGCAGCAACGGGATGCCCCGTTCCAGAGCAGCCCGTGTTTCAGGGTTTTCTCGCGGATTGACGGCGCTAGAGTAGACCACCACCTCCGCACCCTCTATGTGAGCGGCATCGTGGCTGTAGTAGATGAGGGCTCCTTTGCGCTCCAGATGCTCGGTATTCTCCGAGGGTACAAGATCAGAGCCACTAACCGAAAACCCCTGCTGTAGCAGGATCTCTGCTAACCCGCTCATCCCAATTCCGCCGATCCCAACGAAGTGAATGCGGTGAACGGCCGTGAAGAACATGGCTCCAGCGATAGCTTGTAAGGCCACAAAAATACGGGTGCCGATTATGCACCCGATCCCATCGGCCAGTAGGCGAGTATGTATATTTGTAGCAAGTTGCACAGTTCGGAAGGGTTGCCATGCGCCTTGTAAACGTTGGGACTGTGCTAACAGCTACCCTCTTCTTGGCTACAGCAGCAGAGAGACACAAGGTTCCACCTGCAGCTTGGATTCTGAACAACTCCGCCCAAGGGCGAGAGTTCTGGATTGCAATTCCCCCCAACGAAGTCGATGGATATCCAGGGCAACTGCTGGAGATCTACGTTACTTCCAGTTACAACACCGAAGTGACACTCTTCAGTGCCATGGACGGGCGCGTCATTCGAAAGCCTGTCCGAGCTATGGACATCACCACCTTCTCACTCCTCAACGGTGAGCTCTTCTGGACAGACGAGGTCCGCGAGAGCGAAGTTGTCACCCAGAAAGGGATTCGGCTCTCAGCCCCACATCCCATCTCAGTCTACGTCCTTAGTGGAAAGCCGGCTACCTCCGACGGTTACTTGGCCCTTCCAGTCAACGTATGGGGGACGGAGTACATGCACCTGTCCTACTACGACTACGAAGACTTTGGGCAGAAGCGCGGCAACGGCTTCGTCATCATCGCCTCGGAAGACCAAACGCTCGTACAGATCCAGCTCTACGGAAAGGGCTACGGACGGAGCGTCGGAGGCCGCCGCATTGGGGACCGTATCACCGTCATGCTCAACCGTGGGCAGACCTACATGCTCCGGGGCAGCGGGGATGCCCCACCGGGGCAGAATGACTTCAGCGGGAGCCGGATCTACAGCAATAAGCCAGTTGGGTTCATCTCCTTCCACATGCGCACGATGATCCCCACAATCCCGCAGGCTGGGGCCATTAGCCGGGATTTCCTTGTGGAAATGCTACCTCCGATCTCGGCATGGGGAAAGCGGTACATCACAATTGAGTACCAGCGCCGCGCCCGTAAAGGCGACTTCTTCCGCATCCTCGCCTCTCAGCCTAACACGAATTTCACTGTCCGCTGGTATCGCAACAATCAGCTACGGGGGAGCATTTCAGGCCGACTCCAGAACGCTGGTGACTTCTGGGAGTACAACTACACCATTGCTGCTGACGACTCCTCCATCTACGGGCAGTCCATTTGGGAGGCCGACAAGCCCGTACTCCTGATGCAGTACTCGTACTCCGCCTTCTGGGACAATGACCCTAACTTTGATCCATTCATGATCGTGGTGACCCCAGTAGAGCAGTACATCCGCGCCACGGTCTTCCAGACGCCTGCCAGCAAGGCTTTTGCCACGAACTACTTCAACCTCATCGCGATCGGCGATACCAATGACCCTACCCAGGCTAAACTCAAGAGCATCAAGGTCGATGGCCAGCATGTCTGGCGTCGGCACCCTGAGTTCCTGGGACAACGTATCCCTGGAACGAACCTCTATTGGGTGGTGCTCCGGATGCAGCCGGGTCCGCACCGCATCGTCGGAGAGACCCCCTTCGGCGGCTACATCTACGGCTTCAGCCAATATGACAGTTACGGCTGGCCTGCTGCGATGGCAATCAACAAAATCGATGAGCTAGACACGCTGCCGCCGGAGCTGCACAAGCGCGTAGATTGTGGTGATTGGGAAATCCTCTCTACCGAGATCCGCAACGGCAAAGAAGGCGATAACCCACGCCAGATAGATCAAGGTATCGCCCAGATTGAGCTGCTGGAAGGCAGCTACAACTACCGCCTACGTTTCGTGACAGCAGAGGAGCTGAAACCATACCCAAAGGTAGAACGCTTTGTCTTCCGGGTAGAGGTCATCGACAAACGCCACTCCGCCTTTGCTCGGATCGGCATCATAGACCGCGCAGGCAACATAGCGATTGACTCCGTCTGGCACATTGCTGACAGCCTCGTAGCGCGGCCGGAGGAACCGATAGAGGCTAGTGCTGTTCGACTTGGACGTAGCCAGCCGTTGACCGTAACGCTCCAAAATGCCCGTGATAGTGCAGCCGTTATCAAAGAAGCACGGTTAGTGCTTGGCACCGCGTTCCGGATTGTAGCTGGTGCCGTCCCGCCAGAACGCCGCCTCAACGGCAGAGAAACCCATGTGTTCCAGCTCGAATACCGGCCTACCCGTGAGCATGGCCCGAATGAGTACGACTGGGATACACTCGTGGTGCGTACTGAGTGTGCTGAGTTCCGCTGGGCCTTGCGGGGACGGGGCATCATGCCCCACATCTGGGTAGAAGACTGGGATGCAGGGACAATCCCTGTCAACACGACCGTCTGCAATACCGGTGGACTCCTGGTCCGCAACCCCGGTACAGATACGCTCCACATCAGCAACATCCAGGGAGTCCAGCCTCCATTTACCCTCAACCAGATCTCGCCCCCACTCCCAATCCGCATCCCGCCAGGAGGACAGGTCCGGCTGACAATGGCTTGCTACAGTCCTACGGTCGTCGGCTCTGACGCCATTGACGTCACGTTTGTCTGCGATGCTCCGCCAGGGGATAAGAACATCTCGCACTGGCGCGGCCGTGCTGTCAAAGCTGGTCCGTACATCACCTCGTACGACTGGGGTGAGCGGCGAGTCGGTAGTGTCCAAGAAGCGTACCTCTACGTGCGCAATGCTGGCAACACAGCGGCCTATCTTAAAGAGATCCGGCCACGGGGGCTAGCTCCAGCCGGAAACTTCCGGATCCTCTCGGTTGAACCACAGCCCTCGCCAGGCAATCCCGTAGAGGTTAAGCCAAATGAGCAGTCCGAAGTCCGCATCCTCGTCCGCTACACTCCACAGGCCGAAGGACTCCATCTTGACAGCGTAGACGCCCTCTTTGCAAATGCTGAATCGGTCACAGGGTACATCCGCGGCATTGGAATCCTGCCTCAGCTAGAAGCCCACGGGTACACGTTCAGGTGCATCTTGCTCGGCGAGAGTGCTGAGGAACCCGCAGCCGTTGTGCTGCGCAACCCCAGTACGTCGGCAGATCTCACGATCAATGCGATCCGCTGGGCAGCCGGCAGCGCCCCTGACTTTACTTGGCTCCAACCACTGCCGACATTCCCGTACCGCCTCCCGAAGGGTGGTGAATTGCGGCTTGGGGTGCGCTTTGCCCCGCAAGCCGTTGGGGAGCGACGGGGAGTTGTCGAGATCGTCTCCGACGCCGCTCCAGCGCCAGACTCCATTGTCACTACCCGCGTAGAGATCCTTGGGAGCGGATGCATCAACACAATCGCTGCCGAAGGGCTGGATTTCGGCCGAGTGCTGACATGCGACCAGCCTGAGGGCTTCTTCCCCATCATCAACCCCAACCCTGCAGGAGATATCTCTATCCAGGGGCTGGAGCTCATTGCCGGTGACATTGATGCTTTTAAGCTGCTCGAGCCCACTGCCTTTCCAGTCTCCATCCCGGCGGGCGATACGCTGCAGGTTCGGGTCCGCTTCATGCCCACAGACCCACGCTCATATGAGGCAACAGTGGCAATCCGAAACTCTATCAATCCAGACCTTCGCGTGACACTCCGTGGTACAGGCTACCGAGCGGCGACGGCATACGCCCTTGAGCCTGCTCGAATGCTGACTGCTCCGGGCGAGCCCATTCAGTTGAGCATCGTTGGTCGCAGCAACGCTTGGAGTCAAGCTGCCCTCCGCCGGCTGCAAGGCGAGCTCCTCTACAACAGCACGCTGATGCAGTACATCCCTGGCAGCGCTGAGCTAGGATCAGCCCTGGATGCGACATGGCAACTGCAGGTCCAAGAGCTGCCAGGGAGCGGTAGTACGGCCCGTCTGCTGCTCACCGCTGCGGGACAGAACCCGATAGCCCGCGACGGCGAGCTCCTACGAGTGCGTTTCCAGACCTACCTGGGCAACGCGTTGCGAATTGAGCCTGAGCTGAGCATCTCCCTCCCCGGACGCGAGCAGTGCGTGGATGTTTCCACGACCCCGAACACTATTGAGCTCGGCGGCTGCTTCCTGAATGGCCGTATCGTCCGACTGTCGCCCGAGGGCTACCTCCTGCGACCTATCCAACCGAACCCAGTCCGGGAGGGCGTGCTGCAAGTAGACTACAGCATTGGTTTAGAAGCCCCAACGCAGGTGGAGATTCTCAACAGCATGGGCGAACGCGTCCTGACGCTGGTCAGCGGGACACTCCCTGCAGGACGATACCAGCACACAGTTGACGTCCACTACTTACCAGCAGGAGCCTACTGGCTGCGCCTCGTCTCTGGCCCCTTCACAGCAGTCGAGCGGTTCCTCATCGTCCGGTAGCCACTCCCACGACGTGGCAAAAAACCAGGGGGCAGTCACCAGAGGACTGCCCCCTCCTCAATTCCCTTGTGTCTCCTTTGGGGCCGTGACCCCGGCTGGGATCGAACCAGCGACCCACGGCTTAAAAGGCCGTTGCTCTACCGCTGAGCTACGGGGTCGCAGCGGAAAGGGTGGGATTCGAACCCACGGTGCCCCTTGTGGGAGCACACTCGCTCTCCAGGCGAGCCCGTTCGACCACTCCGGCACCTTTCCGTGAACACACAAAATTACACAACTTGGGCTATCTCGTCGAACGCGCCTTTGTTCCTCGCTCTCCCGTACTTTCGTGCTGATTTGACCTCACCGCAATGTGGCCCAGAGTGACCCGCTGGATCCTCACCAGTATCATCGTCGGCGGAGTCGCTGCCACTGGTCTTGCAGCCTACCTATTGCAGCACCTTCCCATTGCCGCTGCCATAGAATGCTGGATCCCTCACGGTAGCGGGGTTCGAGCCGCTCTAGCAACCACTGCATCCTGTTGCCGTCTCCCGCTGCCTGAGCTCTTCGTCGCCGTAGGGACAGCATATGCCATCGCTACTGGCAGTCGAGTCCACGCTGGAACCTACCGATTCGGCCCCGAGACCCGATGTGGAGAGTTGCTACAAGCCCTCTTCTCTGGCCGGCAGGTCCTTCGGGTCCGGGTAACACTCCCCGAAGGGCTTACGATAACGCAGTTCGCCTCCCTACTGCAACGGGAGGCAGGGGTTGACTCTGCTCGTTTCGTTGCTTTAGCCTTCTCGGATAGCCTCGCTCAGCTTCGCGGCATTCCTGTGCCGTCGCTAGAAGGCTACCTGATGCCGGACACATACGAGCTCTTCTGGCGACATCCTGCAGAGGAGGTCCTGGAACAGCTCCTTCAGACGCAGGATCGGCTCTGGCAGGAACGGTTCGCCGAACGCGCCCGCAGTCGTGGACTGTCACGCCATGAAGTCCTCACGCTTGCTTCTATTATCGAGGCCGAAAGCCCCCACAGCGATGAACGGCGACGCATCAGCGGCGTCTTCTGGAACCGCCTGCGTCGTGGGATGCCTCTCCAAGCTGATCCGACAACCGCCTACGCCTTAGGCAAACCCGGGCAGCCCTTGAAGCGTTCGGAGTTGAACATCTCCCATCCCTACAACACCTACACCCGCTCCGGACTCCCGCCGGGGCCAATCAACAACCCCAGTGTCGATGCCATCGAGGCTGCGTTGGAACCGGAAGAACACGACTTCCTCTACTTCGTGCTCCTACGCGACGGCTCAAGACGACATTTGTTCTCGCGCACCTACTCCGAGCATCTCCGGGCTATCGCTGCTCAGCAACGGCGGTCCCGCTAGGCCGCACGCAACTGCGCGTACTGCAGACGGTAGAGGCGTGCATAGAGCCCCCCACGTTCTAGGAGCTCGTCGTGGGTGCCTACCTCCCGAACCTCTCCCCGATGTAACACGACCACACGATCAGCCTGGCGAACCGTCGATAAGCGGTGAGCAATCACTAGGCATGTCCGACCCTCTCGACGCAGTGACTCTATGGCTCGCTCCAGTAGATGTTCCGTCTGCGAGTCAACATGAGCCGTCGCTTCGTCCAGCACGATGATGTCGGCATCCCCAACAAGCGCTCGGCAGAGAGCAAGGAGCTGGCGTTCTCCCGCTGAAAGGTTTACCCCACGCTCCCCAATGACGGTCCATAATCCCTGTGGTAGGCGGCTGATGAACGCTTCGATGCCGAGTTGGCGCACCACGCGCCAGACGTCCCCTTCCGTCACCCCAGGCCGCCCGAAGGTGATGTTCTCCAGCACTGTTCGGGAGAAGAGCACGTCGTCCTGTAGCACCAGTGCAATGCGCTGTCGGAGGCTCTGCTGCTGGAGCTTCCGGATACTGCACCCGTCGATCAGGATATCCCCATCCTGGAACTCGTAGAAGCGGCACAGCAGGCTCACAAGTGACGTCTTGCCCGACCCTGTTGCCCCCACTAGGGCTACCATTTCGCCTTTCCGCACGGTAAAGGACACGTTGCGGAGCACTGGTGTGATACCGTCGTAGCTCATCCCGACCTGACGGAACTCAATGCCGCACTGTAGTGGTGGCATGGGAACGGCATCCGGGGCATCCGTGATATGCTGCCGGACACCGAGGATGCCAAAGATCCTCTCGGCTGACACCAGCGCCGTCTGCAGGATGTTGTAACGCTCGGTCAAGTCCCGAATAGGGCGGAAGAACATCTCCACATACTGCAGGAAGGCAATCAGCGTACCGATGCTGAGACTCCCTACACCAAGCGCCCCGGCAGAGTACCACAGAATTGCCACAACCGCTACCGCCCAGAGCACATCTACCGTGGGGAAGAAGATGGCATAGTAGAAGACAGAACGGCGCTGGAGCTGCAGGTACTTCCAATTGAGCCGCTCGAAGCGACGAAACTGGCGCTCGTGCTGCTGAAAGAGCTGGACAGTAGTGATGCCACTGATGTGCTCGCTGAGGAATGCATTCAACCGCGCTAACTGCTGCCGAATCTGCCGGTAGACCGTCCGCACCTTCACTCGGAACAGGATGCTCGCTCCTATGAGTAGCGGGACAACGAGGAGGGTCAAGAGCGCCAAGCGCCATTCCGTCACCACCATGAACCCCACGATGCAGACTAGTAGGAGCAGGTCTGCAATTGCCATCACCAGCCCAGAGGAGAAGAACTCGCCCAGCCCCTCCACGTCGTTCGTCACGCGTGTTACCAAGCGTCCCACAGGCGTTGTATCGAAGAACCGTAGCGCAAGGCGCAGCACGTGGTCGTAGACCTGCATGCGGATGGTAAAGAGCGCCCTCTGACCGATCCACTGGAGGAGGTAGGTGAGGGCATACTGCACCAACGCACTGAAGAGTACGACTCCTAGCACCGCCGCTAGCAGCAGTGCGAAGGCACCGAGCTGGCCAGCAGCCAGTGCATGGTCTACAGCTAGCTTGCTCAGATACGGTCGCGTAGGGGTTACCAGAGCCCCAACGATAGCCAGCACGAGCGCTACGACAACCCACCATCGATAGGGGTGCACGAAGACGACCAGCCGCCGCAGCAGCGACCAATCTATTGAGCGCTCCTTCAGGGCTTCCCCATCGGTAAGGAGATCCAGAGTCGCCATCACGACTTTGCAACCACGGCCTGTTAGCTATTGCTGACCCACCGAGTGTTGCCAGCGAAGCAATTCACAGTGGAGAGTCCGAGCTGCCTCCCGCCACGCTTCATGAGGCACGAAGACGCGTAGTGCCAGTGCAGAGTCTGCTAGCCACGCCCTGTATGGGAGACCAGACTGACGGAGCTGCTCTAACATCGCCGCTGCCCACCGCTCCGGAGCCGGGCCGATGAGCGAGAGCATTGCCTGTGGACCACCCAGAAGTTGCCAACCGTACCGCCCATCTTCTACTACAGCTTCAGTAACAACCAGCCCGCCAGAGCGTGAGAGGGCTGCTACCAGAACAGCAGAATCCTGGAGTGAACTTCGCTGCTCTGCTGTGATAGCGTACAGCCAGCACGGCATCTTCCAGGCCATCGCTACCGGCATAGGGTCCCCATGGCGGCATCTCCGGATGACTGTCCCAGGCAGCTCCGTCGCCAAGACACTCCGGACTCGCACACTAATACCAGAAGCGATAGCTGGCTCTAAGGCGTCCGGGTGGAGTACCTTCGCCCCTGAAAATGCCAGTTCCCGCATCTCTGCTGCCGACAGCTCCGGCACTAACTCAGCCTCCGGAATCTCATCAGGGTCCGCCGTATAGACACCGGCAACATCCTTCCAGACGGTCAGCTCCTCAGCCTGGAGCGCGGCAGCAAAGAGAGCAGCCGAATAGTCCGAGCCACCACGCCCCAGTGTCGTCGTAGCACCCTCGGGAGTTGCACCAATGAAGCCTTGCGTCACAATGGCCCCATCGGCCAGATACTCAATGAGCTGTTGGCAGCGAGCTTGGAGCTGCAAGACATCGGGTCGAGCTTGGCCGAAGGCAGCATCCGTGATGAGGTACTCTCGTGCATCTACCAACCGAACGGGTACAGATGCGACAGTCTGGAGCACCTTAGCAACGAGCTGACTAGCTAACAGCTCACCAAACGCTACGAGAGCATCTTGCGTGCGGGCCGTCAGCTCTTGCAGAGCCCCGATGGCCTGGCAGAGACGCACGGCCTGCCCCTGAAGTCGCTCCAAAGCCTGCCTAAACTTTTCAGCCTCCACATAGGGTAGGAGCTGCTGCGCCTGTTCAAGATGCCAAGCAAAGAGCGACTCCGCATCATCTAGAGCTTCTTCAACATCGCCCACTGCTGCCCGCTGCCCTATAGAGAGGAGACGGTCAGTAACGCCTGCACACGCAGAGACCACCACGATTGCTGATTGCAGCTGTGTTGCAGCGACTGCTGCTGCTGCCTGCCGGATAGCTGTAGCGTCTGTAAGGACGCTACCGCCGAGTTTGTGAACGTGGACGGGCACCCCTCACTCAACTGTTGCCCGCTGAACTCCAAGGAAGAAGTGGTAGCTCAACCCAACAGCTAACGCAGCAACCCGCGGAGCATATCGGTCCTCCTTTCGTCCAAATCCGAGATGCTCGTATGTTCCTACTGGTAGCTTCGTCAACCCGTACGACGCAAAGAGCTGGAAGTTGAGCCGCCCAGTCTTGGGATCCTTGATCAGCGGGGCAGAGATTCCAAGACGCAGCTCAACCTGTACCCCGATATCCGACCCTTTGAGCCCTTTCTCGACGTCCCCCCTTTTGTTCTGCAGCGTTGCCCCCAACGGGACCCCAACGTTGAGCCCTACACCCAGGACGTTCAGGTAGAAAGTCGGTGCAATCCCAACGAACCGGTAGTGCTGAGTGAAGGTGTTGCTGTCTGTAGCCATCTCGTCATCTCCTGGCTTCGTGATGAAGGCATGGCTGCTATATCCCAGGTCCAGCCCAACGGCAATATCCCCATGCTGGTCAAGCGGCAGGACCCCCTGCACCCAGAAGTCCGGAAACCCTGTGAAAGCAACCCCAGTCTTCGTGCCTGAAGGGATTTCACCAGCGTTGATCCCAAACTTTGGGTGGATGCCGGCACCAACTGCCGCACGGTAGACGAACTGCCCCGACGCCGTCCAAAACAGCAGCGCTACCAATGCCCCAGTCAACGGTACCTGCCTCATTGCACATCCCCTATCGTTTGTGAGACATCCACCGAATGCTGATACCGCAATTGGCGGAGGAGCTCACGCTGCTGGAGCCGCTGCTGGCGCCGAAACTCTGCTTCTCTCCAACGACGTTGCTCCTCCGGCGTCTGCGGCTCGACTGCCGGCACAGGGAGTGGCTTACCGTATTGGTCAATCGCCACAAAGGTCAAGTATGCTGAAGCTGCATGGGTGCGAGTCCCATTGATTGGGTCTTCCCGATACACCTTCACCCCCACCTCCATAGAGGTGCGGAATGCCCGGTTGACCGAAGCCAAGATATGCACGATATGGCCTACACGGATGGGCTCTAGGAAGGTGATGCTGTCTACAGCCGCTGTGACGCATACCCTCCCGGAGTGGCGCATAGCCGCCAACGCAGCAGCAATGTCCATCCACTGCATGAGCTGTCCACCGAGGAGATTTCCCAACTGGTTCGCATGGTTCGGTAGGACCAAGTGGGTCATCTCCACGGCGGAAGCTGAGGGTGGCTTCCCCATGAGCTTATGGAGCGGCTCCTCGTGCATGTCCCAGCAAGCTTGCAATCGCCTCTACTACCCGACGCTGAGCCCCTTGGGGGAAGAGCCGCCAGTATGCTTCTACTGCACGCTGCGCTTCGTCCCACCGTTGGAGCTCCATCAACGCCTCTATCTTGCCAACATGGGCAAGTTCTGCAAAATCCGTGTCGCTGTACTGCTCGATGACGGCATCGTAGTAGATAAGAGCCGACTCTGGACTCTGCAACTTCCGATAGAGCTGCGCAATGCTGTAATCCCGCTGGGCTAGCTTTGTTCGCAGAGCCCGAATCTGCTCTTCCACTTTTCCTACCAGCGAGTCCCTGGGATACAATTGCCGGAACTCTTCCAGAGCCTGCAGAGCTTTGTACGTGTACTCTTGGTCCCGATCGTACGGGGGGGAGAGCTCTACATAGGCCTGCCCAAGTCTGAAGAGGGCGTACCGTGCATTAGGGCTTTGGGGATAGACTTGGCGGAACTGCTGGTAGAGGAATGCCGCCATGACGTACTCCCCTCGTCGGAAGCGTAGATCTGCCAAGAGGAGGAGAGCGTCAGCAGCATACTGACTGGCTGGGTACTGAGTACGGATGATCTCCAACCACTTCTGCGCCAGCGCGTCTTCTCGCTGTTCGTACGCCTGCTGTGCAGCCCGATAGAGCGCCTCTACGTTACGCACATCGGGCTCCGGGACGCTAGCACAGCCAGCTAGCAGGAGCAACCCTATGGACCAGGCACGCCGCATGTCGCGCAAAATTAGCCTTTTCCCAAGGGCTGCCCTTCAGTGCGCAGTGGGGAACGTGGTGCTGTTTTGGCTCAGAGCCCCGAATTTTGACGTCTCTGGTACTCCACGTCGGGGGCGAAGAATGCCACATCCAATACCACAGCCGGCGCAGCCGAATGATCCTGTTGAGCAATTCAGAGCTCTCTGGGAGATTGTGCGCCTCTTGCGGCGGGAATGCCCATGGGATCGGGAACAGACCCACGCTTCGATCGCTCCGCTCCTAATAGAGGAAGCCTACGAGACCGTGGAAGCCATCCGCGCACAGGACTGGCAGGAGCTTGCCCGAGAGCTCGGCGATCTCTTACTCCACGTCCTGATGCATAGCGCAATCGCAGAGGAAGCGAACGAATTCCACCTGAGTGCTGTTATCGCCCAGGAAAGCCAGAAGCTCGTCCACCGCCACCCCCACGTCTTCGCTCATGCTTCGGCTGAAAATGCACAGCAAGTCAAGCAACGCTGGGAGCAGCTCAAGCTGGGGGAAGGACGTCGCTCTCTACTGGAGGGAATCCCGAAGAGCCTGCCGGCTCTCCTCCGCGCCCAGCGACTCCAAGAACGCGCCGCTTCTGTCGGCT
The DNA here is from genome assembly GCA_025059875.1 of Candidatus Kapaibacterium sp. Lineage (NCBI taxonomy): Bacteria > Pseudomonadati > Bacteroidota > Eximiradiia > Eximiradiales > Kapaibacteriaceae (SeqCode) > Kapaibacterium (SeqCode) > Kapaibacterium sp. (SeqCode). The sequence continues at coordinate 36,063 of JANXCT010000007.1, read as the reverse complement.
TCGACTGGAACACGAAAGAGGAAGTCTGGCAGAAGGTGGAAGAGGAGTTTGCCGAGCTCCGCACAGCTCTACGATCCGGCGATTCAGGCCGGATTGCAAGCGAGTTGGGAGATGTACTCTTTGCACTCGTCAACGCTGCACGCTTTGAGCAGTTGAATGCTGAGGAGTGTCTCCAGAACGCCAACGATAGGTTCACGCGCCGGTTCCAGTACATCGAGCAAGTCGCCTCGACTCAGAACCGCCCTTTAGAAGCGCTGTCGCTGGCAGAGATGGATGAGCTCTGGAACCAGGCCAAGCAGCAGGAAGCCCAGGAATGACCAAGTACTGGCTCACAGCCTTAGGGATAATCACCATCTTGCTCGGGCTGGCCTTCCTCTGGCTCTACAGCCACAAACTCCGAAAGACCGCGGAAGACCGCTACTTAGACACCTTGCTGCACGAATTGAGCAGCCAGCCCATTCCTGACACTGCTCTACCGATAACTCAACATCCCCCTGCACCGCCCCGTAGCCCCGACAGCCTCCCAACACAGTCCCTCTCTGCACCAGTTTCAGCTCCTGAGTTCACGGAGCGCGTCTCTGGCTCACCTCCCCGATGCCCGCGCTGCATCACCATAGCCCTCATCGGAGTGGACTCTCGGATCAACGACCCTACAGCCCACGCAGATGCCAACCACGTACTGTTCCTCGACCTGGAGACAGGCCGTATCACGATTGTCGCTATCCCCCGCGATACACCGGCCGACGCTGGATTCCCCGACACGAGCCAATACAACAAGCTGGCGAACGTACGGGCACATCGAGGGCGGCGAGCTCATCTTGCAACATTAGCCAGCCTCCTTGGACTACCGCGGATTCACTACTACGCCGAGCTGGGCTTCTCCCAGGCCCTCGGCATCCTACGCCTGCTCCAGTTTGCCAATCCCAGCGACGTACTCCGAGTCCTGCGGGCACGGACTGGCGTGTGGGGCGATGACTACCACCGCGTCTACGTTCAGGCCCACTTCCTACGCCAGCAGCTCCTCCGCTGGTTCCCTACTCTCAACACACCCTGGGGCCTTGCGCTCCTACGGGGAGCACTGGGCCTTGTGGAAACAGACCTAACCGTCGGTGTCATCACACGCCTAGCCGACTCACTGCGCGCCCGCGGCTTCCCGCAAGATAGTGCTGCTGTCTCGATCGTCGTCTACAGAACTCCCTTGCGGCGCGCTCCCGCATACGACCTAACGGACTCCAGTACCGTTGCCACATTAGTAGACCAGCTCCGCCGCTATCACCGCCGCTCAACGGCAACAAGCGAATCCCATGCTCATCAGGTCCGAAACCACCTCTTGGCCGCGCTCGATCGCGCCGAACGAGCGATCGCCAGCGGGCACTACCGGAAGGCTGTACAGCTCCTCTCTCCGCTGGTACAACGGCGAGCATGGTGGCAGCTTGACGAAAGCCAGGAACGCGAAGCCTACCGGACTGCCCTTGTAGAGACCCTCTGCCGAGCCTACGAGCAGCTCCAACAGCCCCAACGTGCAGAGGCCCTGCGGAACGAGCTGCTCTCCACAGAACAGCTCCTTGAGCATATGGTGGGCACCACTGAGCGCCCGCCATCCCAAGAGCTTACCACTCCACGGTAGCTTGGCGGAGCGAACGCAGCCGGAGCAGCCAGCGGTATGCCCACCGCCGTTGCCCCAAAGGTGGATGGCTCAAGTACAGCGGGAAGTCAACCCCAATCTCCCCTATCCCTAGGCGGCGTAGGAAGGGGAAAGGTGAATACCCTTGCACACCCGGCAGACGGAGCACCACACTGAATCCAGCATCCCACCGCCACTGACGCAAACCACCGAGGGCTGTACCCACGTGCCCTCCATCGGCAAAGAGGCGAAGGTCAACGAGCTCCAGCAGGAGCCCGACAGCAGGCAGCAACCGAAGCAGCCGCGACACGCTGACCTCAGCATTCAATGCCGTCAGAATAAAGCCAAGGGTATCTTGAGCCCCATATCCTCGAACGAATCCCCCACCTGCAGGTATGATTCGCCGCTCTCGAGCTGCCGGGGAGATGATTCCGGGAGCGCGGAAGAGCGGCAGCTCCAGCTCCTCCAGTGGAGACACCGACGCTAAACGGAACCCGACAACTGAGGGCGGCCGGAGCTCATCAGAAGAGAACCAACCAACAACCCCTCGGAGCATCAAAGGGAGCGGCGCTTCTGACTCCCAAAAGCCCTCCGCCACCGCCCGGAAGAAGCTCCGTCCTTCAGCAAACGGCGATACCCCAAAGGGCGCAGCAGGACCTCTGTACCAGAACGGCTCCAGGCTCTTGCAGAGTCGCAGCGTACCGACATCGGTCTCCGCCGACATCGTTAGAGCTACCTTAAGAGCAACGACCTCCAACCGATCTCTAGCAGCCCATCCCAATGGCGAACCGGGGAAGGCGTATGCGGCTATCTGTCGCCGCCAGTATCCAACAGCAATCCGCCCTACGATGTCCCATGCTGAGGGTGGCAGAGGAGAGAGTGAGAGCGTTGTCCCTACCCGCATACGCACCCAGCCGTCCTGCCGCGCTCCAAAGAGTTCCAATTGCGGACGTGCTGGCATCTGCCAGAAGAGGTGCTGCCACTGAAACATCCCTCCAAAGGAGAAGGGACGGAACCTCACCCCTTGGGCCAGAGACAGCCGGACCTTGTGGAACATCCCCAAGTAAGCCCCCCGAGCCTCCACCCCTACCTTCAGGCCATCTACAGTGTTGAAGCCTACCACCGGCTGCCACACAATCCCGTAGGAGTAGAGCTCCACAGGATCAGTGCTGACCGCCTCCAAGAAAGGACGGAAGGTCACCGGCGGCAGTAAACCGCTGGAGTTATTGAGCCGATTGATGTCCAGTAGCAGCACCGTGTCCGGGTCCACGAGAGCAGACATTGCTGGAGCGGGTAGTCTCACGGTCTTCTCCAGCCGTGACGGACCCCGCAGCAGCTCCTCTACCGTGAACCGAACCCGCTCCCGCTGACCGTTACGCAGCCTCAGCTCAACATCGACGGGTAGGATAGCGCTCTGGTAACGCTCTATGCTAACGGTCACATCCCAGAGGCCTCCTGGAGCTTCTCTGTTCCGGAGGCCTGCGAGGGCGTAGTCCACCACCGGAGTCTGGGAGAACCACTGGTCAAAGAACCACCGAAAGTCTGCCCGCTCCCCCTTGCGTTGGGAGACAACCTCGTTGACGAGCTGCACGAAGTCCTCCGGATACACGTGCCGGAACCGAAAGCGGCGGTAGTACTCCTGCATCACTGCGCCAAAGGTCTCCTCCCCTAAGATCCCGCGGAGCATGAGCAACAGGGTCGCCGTCTTCGAGTACGCGTTGACGACGTAGCTTGCCTCCGTACGGTGCCAGTCCGAGCGGGTCAGCAGCGGCTCATCCCGTCCCGTCAGCGTCCAGCGGACTGTGCTAATGGCATTCCCAGTACGCTCATCCGTCGTCGCAATGAGGGGGCGCAGCCACCAGGGTAGCCGTAGTGTAGGATAGCGCCGCCCATAGAACGCCTCCAACGCCAGCATGGTGATGAAGGTGTTGAAGCCCTCGTCCTGGAAGCCGAACTCGGTCTCGTTGGAGTTGATCACCATCGGGTACCAATTGTGCCCGATCTCGTGCATGATGACCTCCGCGGTCCGCGGGGCTAGAATACCACCCGTGAGATCACGCCCCATGAAGACGATGCCTGGATACTCCATGCCACCGCTCGTCCCACCGACGACAACGAACATCTGCGGGTACGGGTACTGCCCGAAGTGCTCGGAGAAGTACCGAATCGCATGGACCGCTGCCCTCAACCCCTCGTCACGGTAGAAGTCCTCCAGCCCGCGGGGATAGAGCACGTGGACTAAAACATCGCCCCACCGCTGAGCATCCCACAGGTAATGGCGCACAGCCGCCCATGCGAAGGTGCGCACCCGCTCAGCACGGAAGCGCCAAGTCCGCGGCGTTGTGTCAGTGAGCGGCTGCGCGGCAAGATTGGCAATCCGCACAATGCCGGTATCTTCTCGCAGACGGCGCAATCGTTCGGTGAGCTCAGCAGGTAGGACCTCATCGGGGTTCGCCAGGGTGCCTGTGGAGACAACAACGTACGTCCCCGGCAGCGTCAGCTCCACCTCAAAGTCCGCTATCTCTTCGTAGAACTCCCCAGTGCCCAGATACTGCTCCGTGTGCCAGCCATAGCGGTCATAGACGCAGACCGAGGGGAACCAATGCGCAACGAAGTAATCGGTGCCGTGGCGCCCCATCCGAAGGCCTTCCGGCGGCACGGTCTGCACGGTACTGCTGAGGACCTCTACGGAGTCTCCAGGCAGCAGTGGTTTCGGCATACCGAGCCGCACGATCGTGTTGTCTACGCTGAAGTCTGCCCGCCGCTCGCCGGTAGAGGCGATGACAACGAAGGAATCCACTCGCACGGCAGGAAGCTCGGGAATCCGCTCCAGACGCCGTTCTCGGCTGAACTGCCGAGCGTAGCTGTTCGGAGCAAAGATGTTCCAGTACAAGTGCACGTAGAGCTCTCGCAGCGTGTCCGGCGAAGCGTTTCGGTAGACCATCCGCGTGTGCACGCGCAGGAGTGCCTCCGTAGGGTTTAGCTCGGCGCGGATCTGGTACCGTACCCCCTGCTGCCACTCCTGAGCGGCACAAATGCTCAACACCGGGCCAACAATGAGCCACAGACAGACCATCTGCACCTAAAACCCTACGCCCACTGCTATGCCGAGAGCGAGTGGATGGACTGCGCGAATTGGCTTGCCCTCCCGCAGCGGGGGATTGAAATCCCGCTCGAGGATCGAGAGGAGCCCGTAGTATGCCCGTAGGTCTACCAGTAGGCGTGCCGAGCGGCGTAGCGGCAGCTCCGTTCCAGCCCCAGCGCTCAGCCCTACAGTGATGCTTCGCAGAGAAGCCTCTAGCTTCTTTGGAGGTCCACCTCCGATTTTTTGTTCCACCCTACCGCTCGTTCGCAGTCCCGGTACAATTCCAGCATAGATGGCTACTGGCAGGGGCGTCATAGCAACATTGAGGCGCGGGGCCACCAGCAGCTCAAGCTGGTCGAGGTTATAACGTAGGTCGTATCCTCCCCCACCCAAGGAGATCCTTTGCTCAGTCCCTCGACGGGCGTAGAGCAGCTCCAAGAGGAGCGTGAGTTTGGGGATCCCCAGAGCCTCGAATCGGAGGATACCGAAGACTCCCACTGCAGGATTCAACTGCGTCCGCACCCCTTCGGCATCTGTCCCTACGAAGCGCACCGCTGCCAGACCTGTCCGAAGTCCTTTTTGAGCTACCAGAGGCCCAGGCTCCTGAGCCCACACCACACCAAGAGTCCCGACAGCAACAATGAGAGCAATAACAGCCTGCATAAGGCTCGCCCTTCGCTATGAGACATCCCATGCGGCAAAAATATCCGACGGAAACGTCGCCATAGGGACGATAACTCTGCCGCGCGTGCGTCCTTATGCCGTAGGCGGAGCCTTCAAACCCGGACAGAGATGAGCTGGATTGCCCTGCCGATTGCTTTCCTCGTAGCGTCTCACGCACAGGCTCCTGTCTGCCCTCCTGGGGACTGGACACGCTCTGTCCCAAACGAGGCCTTCGGATTCGGGGAGCGGCTGGAGTACGATGTCAAGTACCGCTTCATCACCGCTGGAAAGGCCTACTTCCAGATTGCCCCAGAACCCGTCTACCGCTATAATCGCCCATGCTACGACATCCGTTTTGAAGTGCGCTCCGTTCCTGCCTTGGACTGGCTGTACCGTGTACGGGACTTCTATCGCACCGTCATTGACGTTGCTGGCATCTTCCCGTACGAGTTCGAGCAGCGCCTCCGCGAAGGCGGCTACCGACGAGACTTCACTGCACGTTTAGACCACGCCCGTTGCCGGGCTATTACCAGTGACGGAGAGTTCGCAATACCGCGCTATGTGCATGACATCGTCTCCGCCTTCTACTACGTGCGCACGCTGAAGCTCTCGGCAATGCCGAAGGATACTGTACTGCGCCTGCAGAACTTCTACGGCACTAAAACCTACGACCTCGGCGTTCGCATCCATGGAAAGCAAGTGGTATCGGTTTCCTCCGGTACCTTCCGCTGCATCCTGATAGAGCCTTTGGTGACGGAGGGTGGACTCTTCAAGAGCGAGGGCCGGATCCTCATGTGGCTCACCGACGATGACCGCAAAATCCCTGTGAAAGTCGTCACCAAGGTGCTCATCGGCACCATAGAGGCTGAGCTCACCGGTTACTCCGGCCTCCGAGGTCCCTTGTTGGCGAAGCTGAAATGAGCCTACGCTGGACTCTGGTCGCTGCGGGGAGCCTGCTAGCGGCACAGTCGCTGGCCGCCGACGAACTGGCTGCCCTGCGGCGATACTACGCGCGCTTGCAAAGCTTCGCGGTGGAGGCTGTTTCTGAGACGGGACTGGAGCTCCGTCTAACTGTTGCCCGAGGGAATCGTTTCCGGGCTGAATGGGCGGGACGCCTCCTAGTCTGTGATGGGACGACAGTCTGGAGCTACACGCCTGCACTCCGGCAAGTGGTTATCTCCTCGGCACGACGTGTCCTGCCGTCAGGAGGGATCGAACATGTCCTGTTAAGCCTCCTCGGAGAGTCTCGCCTACGCCTCCTTTCGCAGAGCGGTGATATCCTTTCGGTTGCATGGACACCTCCAGATACCCTTGCCCTCGGCTTCCAGCAAGCCATCTTGCGGTTTCGTCGCCAAGACTGGGTTCCAGTAGCGGTAGAGCTCCCCGCTGAGAGCGGAAGCCAGCGCTGGGAGATCCGTCGCTTCCAGCCAGATCCACCCGTGACGGCCCGCTACTTCCATTTCCAGCCCCCCACAGATGCTGAAGTCATCGACCTACGTCGTTAACGACGCCGCTGGCTGAGGCTCTGGAGGAGATAGCAGAGGAGCTCTGAGGCCGGAGTTGCAGGGAGCTGCTTAGCTAACGCGATTGCACGAGCATACTCCAAGCCTACTTGCTCTCGCATCTCCTCCAAGACCCCCAACCCTTGGAGCAGCTCTACCAGGGCCTCAACTTCCTCATCCGACCTCGCCCCGCGGTGCTGCCGATACCGCTGCAGTAGGGGGTTATCCGGAGCTTGCTCCAGGGCCCGCAGGATTGCGTACGTGTACTTCCCCTCTCTTAGGTCCTGCCCGTGCCGCTTGCCGGTCTCTTCCGTCTCGCCGATAAGGTCCAGAAGGTCATCCTGGAGCTGGAATGCACGTCCGAGCTGCATGCCTAATTGCAGCAGTAACTCCTGGGTCGGAGCACTGACCTCCCCGACGAGAGCTCCCAGTAGGAGGGTTGCCTGCAGGAGGGCAGCAGTCTTGTCCTCCACCATCTGCCAGTACCGGGCCAGTGTAAGCCGCTCTCCTGCAGGGAGCTCCAAGTCTAGGGCCTGTCCCTCGGAGACCCGTACAAGGGCACAGGCCATCGTGTGGACCAGTTGCGCGAAGTTGGGGTGTCCTGCGTACTCTTCCAAGAGGCAGTATGCTACACCAATGAGAACGTCTCCCGTTAGGATGGCTACCGCCTCATTCCACTGCGCATGCACTGTTGGGTATCCACGCCGAAGGACCGAGCGATCCATGATATCGTCGTGGACAAGGGTGAAGGTATGCAGGATTTCAACGGACGCGGCCACTGAGACGGCCACATGCGGATCTGCCCCTTCCACCGCAGCCGCCAAAAGACACAACAGCGGCCGTACTCGCTTACCAGGCAACTGTAGTACGTACGGCACGGTCTGCTTGAGCACGGTCTCCTTCTGTAACTTCTGCGCTGCTTCTCGGAGGCGTAGCTCCACCGACTCTCGGAGCCGTACAAAGACCTCTTCGGGCGAGCCTTCCAGCCACTCCCTCTTCATTCTCCCGCTTGCGCTGTCCAGACACCCGAAAGCAGGAACGCTGCCACGGCAACGCTGGGTTCCGTGTCCGAATATGTTCGCACCACTGCTGTCGCTGTGGATGGCACTGGAACGAAGGGGTTTCCTGCCAGCACCACGACCGTAGGCCAACGGACAGAGCAGCGCTGTGCGAAATCGTACCACCGCTGGACTACGGCAGGGTCCAAACGCGGTGGCGCAAGGAAGAGCACCACTACTTGGGTTGCCTCGCCAGCAGAGTCCAGCAGCCGCTGCTCCTCCTCCGAGGTCGAGCGAGCGTCAACGTACGCAATGTCGCAAGCACATCGAGCATGCTGGCTCAGAAGGCGGAAGAAGAGAGTCGCCAATTCCGGCTGCGGCGTTCCCAAGAAGGCGAAAATGGCAATGCGGCCCTGCTGCGGCAGTGGTAGTGTCCCATCCGCGTGGTACTCCACAGCCGCTCGAGCACTCTGCATGGCCAGTTCCAGCTCTTCCAGAGTCTCGTAGTGCTCTGCCACCTCTTCTGGCGGCGGGAAAAGCTCCCGCAGGCGTTGGAGTCGGAGTAGGCTCCGCCGACGTTGCCCCGCAAGTGTGGGCTCAACCTCGATTAGCCGAGTAGCTGTAGCAAAGGCTTCCTCAACATCGGCTGGCATCAGCAGCAGGTCAACTCCGGCCCGGAGCGCTAGCTCAACAGCCTCAGCCGTTGTCCAATGCTGCGTGATAGCACCCATGTCCAGGGCATCCGTAAGGATAAGCCCATCGTAGCCCCATTCGTCCCGCAGCAGCGAAACGGCTTTAGCCGACAGCGACGCCGGCAACGGCTCTATACCTAGGGCCGGTACCAATAGATGCCCCAGCATCACGCCTACCACTCCAGCCTCTACTGCCGCGCGGAAGGGAAGCAACTCGCGGTTATGCAGTGTCTGCGCGTCCGCCGTTACGGTAGGGAGCGCAAGGTGGGAGTCTACCGTGACATCCCCGTGACCAGGGAAATGCTTTGTGCAGGCCCACACCCCGGCAGCTTGGGAAGCCTCAATCCAGGCACAGATGTGCGGTATGACCTCCTGCGGACTCTGCCCAAAGGCTCGGATACCAATGACTGGATTGGCGGGGTTGGTAGCGATGTCGCAGACTGGGGCGAAGTTCCAACCAATCCCAAGGCTTCGAGCTTGACGGGCAATCGCAGAGGCGACCCGCAAGGTCCATGCGGGATTTCCAGTGCGCCCCAACGCGTAAGCCCGTGGGAAGGCTGTGCCGCCTCGGAAGCGCATCGGGAGCCCGTACTCTAAGTCTGCGGCAATAATCAGCGGCACCGTTGCCGTAGCCAAGAGCTCTGCCACAGCCCGGGCTACCTCATCGACCCCTCCTCCAAAGAGGCAGACGCCACCGAGTCCCTGCTCAACCCATCTCAGCACCTGCTGCCGATAAGCGCCATCCCGACAGTAGCGCGGGACCTCCAGTCGGGCAACGATGCTGCGGACAGCCAACCAGCGGGCGGATGTGCTCATGCGGCCTCGATGTGCACAGTCTCTCCTTCGTACTGCCGGATGAGCGTCCGGTAGGCGTCCTGTATGCGCTCCGGCTTGTGTGTTGCGGGATTTAGGTGCACCATCACTGTCCGGGCATGTGCCAAGAGCGTGTGGTCAGGCAGGCGGCGGACCAACTGTTCGAAGCCGAGCGATGTCCGTCCGACGTATGCAACACGGCTGAGGATCTCGTACTCATCGTCAAACTGCGCCGCCATGCGGTAGTCGATCTCAATGCGAGCCACCACGAAACGGTGTTTCGTGATGAAGGTCTGCCGGTCTATCGCCAGCCCGAGGGCACGAAAGTACTCCACACGTGCCACCTCCAGCCAGTACAGGTAGACAGCGTTGTGGACGATGCCCTGCCGGTCTACCTCGTGCGAATGCACTCGTCCCAACAGGCGGTGGCGGAACTGCTGCGGCTCAGCACTGGTCCAACGGTCCTGGCGCTGTTCCATAGGCCTCAACCTTGCGCTATTGCTGTGAGACGAGCTCTACGCCGTTGCAAAGACCTCAGCTCTCCGCGCACAGAATTGGCAACGCGCAAAATTCTGGGTTTTATCCCCTGTCGTCCCCAATCTACGGCAGCACTCCCAGAAGTGACCGGACAGCACGAATGATGGCCTGAGCCGCTTGGATTGCCTGTTGGCGGGTGATGTGCAAGTGGAAGACTGCCCGAGCAAATCCAGGCATTCCCTGGCTGATGAGCACCCCTTCGCGACGGCAGCTGTCAGCGAAGGCAGCGAATGGAATTCCAGCTGGGTAGCGGAAGACAACGATGTTGGTCTGCACCCGCTCGAGCTCAAGCTCCACGACACCCGATTCTGCCAGCAACTGGGCAAAGAGGTAGGCGTGCTCGTGGTCTTCGCGTAGGCGCTCGATGTGGCGTTGCAGGGCATAGAGTGCTGCTGCGGCCAATATCCCGGCCTGCCGCATTCCTCCGCCCAAGATCTTCCGCCACCTCCGAGCTTCAGCGATGAAATCACGGCTGCCCACTAAGGCTGAACCGACCGGCGCTCCCAATCCCTTGGAGAAGCTCACCATCACGCTATCGAAGGGTTCGGCATACTGCCGGGGCGAAATTCCTGTTGCGACGCAAGCATTCCAGAGCCGCGCACCGTCACAGTGGAGGGCTATGCCGTGGCGGCGCGCGCATTCCGCCACGGCCCGAACGTAGTCCAGCGGCAGCACTGTCCCACCATGCCGGTTGTGTGTGTTCTCCAAGCATATGAGCGCCGTCCGCGGAAAGTAGTACTCCGGCGGCCGGATAGCCTGCTGGAGGGCTTCCAGAGGCATCTGCCCAAAAGCTGACGGGATACAGTGGAGCTGCACTCGGGCAATGATGGCTGGCGCTGCTGTCTCGTAGGTGAAGATGTGCGAGGCTGCCTCTACGATCACTTCGTCCCCCGGGCGGCAGTGGACTGCCAATGCAATTTGATTCCCCATAACACCGCTGGGGACGAAGAGCGCCGCCTCCTTCCCCAGAAGGTCGGCCACGTACTCCTGGAGGGCATTGACCGAGGGGTCTTCTCCGAAGACGTCGTCACCGACGGGAGCCTGTGCCATCACGCGGCGCATCTCTTCTGTCGGCCGCGTGACGGTATCGCTGCGGAGGTCTATCATTGGGGCTCACACCAGGTAATCCTCCGGCGCGTAGCGATGTTGGTGCTCTCTGAACCACGCTAGCGTCATCTGCAGGCCCTGCTCTAAGCTGTACTGTGGCTGCCACCCTAAGACACGTTGCGCTTTCCGGCTGTCTGCACAGAGCTGGTAGACTTCGCTCTCCTCAGGGCGATAGCGCCGTTCCTCCGTCTCGATTGGAAGCTCAGGCATGCCAAGTAGTGTGCAGATCCGCTGGCAGAGCTCGCCGATACTGATGTCGTTTCCCGTACCGACATTGAAGGTCTGCCCCACGACAGCCTCTGCTGGGGCACGAAGGCAAACCAAAAAGGCCGCAGCAGTGTCAGCGACGTAGAGCAGGTCCCGTCGAGGTTCCAACCGACCCAGGCGGATGCGTCCACGCTGGAGCGCCTGCAGAATGATGGTCGGCACGACGGCACGTGGTGTCTGCCGCGGACCGTAAGTGTTGAAGGGACGCAGGATGACCACCGGCAAGCCGTAGCTCCGGTGGAAGCTCTCTGCGAGCTTATCAGCAGCGACTTTGCTTGCGGCATACGGGGACTGCGGCTGCAATGGATGTGCTTCGTCCATCGGCACGTACTGCGCTGTGCCGAAGACCTCACTGGTGGAGGTCACCACGACACGCTCGACTGTCCCTGCCCCAAGTACTGCTGAGAGCACGTTGAGCGTACCGATGACATTCGTCTCCACGAACTCGCGCGGGTGGACGTACGAATACGGGATACTTACAGAAGCAGCTAGGTGCACAACCAAAGGGCAGCCATGACAGGCCCGTCGGACGGCGTCTGGGTCGCGTAGGTCACCCCGCACGATCTCCACTTCTGCCCTCACTTCCGGAGGCAGCCACGCCAGGTTCCCAATACTCCCAGCGGAGATGTACCGTATGAAAGCCCGCACACGGTACCCTTCCTGGACCAGCAGCTCTACTACATGGCTACCGATGAAGCCCCCAGCTCCTGTCACTAGAACACGCTCAGCCATGTCTCAGCCTACGCAAAGCAGAAAGATCCTCATACAGTTGGCGACATCGCTCTGCTATGGCTTTCCAGTCCAACTGCTGGGCCACTTCGTACGCCCGCTGGCGCATTGCTTGCCGCTCCTCCTGTTGAAGGAGCATCCGGCGGAGAGCCTCCACGAGTGCAGCTTCGTTCGCCGGTGGGATGACGATTCCAGCACCGTAGTCCTGCACCAAGTCCTGAGCACCGTTCGCTCGGCAGATGATGAGCGGCAGCCCCGCAGCAAAGGCATCTGCACACGAAAGTTCGAAGCCCCCACTGAACGCTGGAGCAACGTAGACGTCGGCCGCTAATAGGCGTTGCACGAGTGCTGTAGGGGGCTGGACCGGCACCCCTTCGGAGCGGTACTCCATTGGGACTTGTCCGAGGAACTCCACCGGTAGTCGTCCCGTAGCGACTTCGCCCGCCAGTTCTTGCGTGCCAACCCCAAGGACCCAGAGGCGCCATCCACGCGGAAACTCCGCCGCTAGGGTCTGAGCAGCTCGGAGCAGCAGCGGTAGCCCCTTGATGGGGCTATTGCGGCTGACCGTGATGAAGACAGTCTCCTCAGGCTGGACCCCGAAGCGATGCCGCAGCTCTTGACGATCGTAGCCACGGAAGCGCTCTGTCCACGTCCCGTTCGGCACATAGACAGCCCGTTCGGCCGCCTCCGGATCGAGGAGCGCTACCTCGCGGCACATGAGACGGCTGGAGACCGTCACTACAGTTGCACGGCGCACTGCAGTGCGAATGCGGCGCTCTAATCGTGCTTGAAGCCGCATCCCGTAACCCAGTGGCTCGTAGACGTGGATGTCAGCCCCTTGTGGACTGACAACGAGCGGGATGGCTTTCCAACGACAGAAGCGGGCGACCTCGTAGGCCGTTGGATAGAGCATCTGCGCGTGGACTACAGCGTATGGGGAACGTCGGTACAGGCTCGCCAGCGCCGCATATGTGCGGACCCACCGCGGCACGCCACGCCATGGCGGCAACGGGACCAGTCGGTATGCCAACCGACCGTCCAGCCCTGCCTGTGGAGCAACGACGCTCACTTCCAGCCCAAGTGCCGAGAGCGCTGTAGCAAGCTCGTGGACCGCTACCTCCACCCCTCCCAGCCGAGGCAAGAAATGGTATGTCACGATCGCGACGTGCATGAAGCGCTGTCTGCTGCCGGCGCCAGCAGCGGCAACAGCTCCTGCTGGATCCGTCGAAGGAGCTCGTCACGAACACGGCGAAACTGTTCCAACACCTCCTCGGTCGTCCCCTGCGCCAGCGAGGGATCAGGCAGACTCCAGTGCATCACCCGAGGGGCACCCGGAAAGACAGGGCAACGCTCCCGAGCCCCATCGCAGACCGTCAGGACAACATCGAAGTGTTGGCCTTGGAACTCTTCGACGGACTTCGAGCGCAGGCCATCCGTTGGGACGCCTATCTCACGGAGCACAGTCAGGGTGTTTGGGTCAACGGTCCCAGGCTCTATGCCAGCGCTGACCACCTCACAGTGCCCCCGCGCCAACCAGCGCAGCAGAGCTTCGGCCATCAGCGAGCGGCGGGCGTTGTGCGTGCACAGCACCAAGATCCGCATCGCCTCAGCGTAGCTGCAGTGTAGGCGAACGGCGCAGGAGCTCAAAGTAGCGCTCTATGAGGCGCTGGTAGTCCGGGCTGTAGCTCTGCCGCAGTAGACGCAGCGCGTCCTCTGGGACTATGCGCGAGGGTTCTGAGAGCTGGAGCTCCGGTGGGCTTGGGCGGATGATATCTTGACCCGGGCGAGCTTCCCGCTGCGGCTCGTAGTCCCGCTCGTAGATGGACCGCAGTGCATCCAGCATGCGCGAAAGAATCCGGTGCTGTCGGCGTATCGTCTCTTGGGTTACCTGTCCACCTCGGAGCTCCTCAACGAGCTCCCGCATCTCTTCAGCCAAGCGTCGCAGGTCACCCAAGGGACGCTGTCCGCTAGAAGGCTGCTGGCGTGCCAACTCTTCCAGGGCTTGCTGCACTTGTGCCTGTTGGGCTGCCAACCGGGCCAGCTGCGCCTGCTGCTCCATCGTCAGCCGACCTTGGAGGAGCTGCTGGAGCGCCTGCGTAATGCCTTGCTGCTGGAGGGCCAACTGCTGGAGCCGCTCTAGGAACCCCATGCCACCAGCCCCTTGCCCTGCACCAGGATTCGGACAGGCTCCACCAGCACTGGCGGCCTGGAGAGTGGAGAGAGCATCTTGGAGTAGCAGCACAGAGCGGTTGAGCGCCTCCATCGCCTCCTGTTGAGCCTGAGCGGCGGCAGGCGTGCGCTCGGCTAACTGCGCCGTAGCCCGCTGCATGGAGCGCAGAGCCTGTCCCAACTCTCGAGCCATCTGCGGTGTCACGGCAAACGAGCGCTGAGCTACTCCCATGACACGCTCCGTGACAGCAGCTGTGGCCTGCTGGAGCTCTTGCTGCCGACGGGCAAGCTCGGCGAAGCGCTGGGAACCTGCCGGCACCCCTTGAGTGCGCTCGCGCAACTGCTCCTGCTGTTCAGACAGCTCCAGGGCATCCAGCATCGCCTTCTGCAGTTGGCGCTGGACCTCGCGCGTTAGGTTCCGCTGCAGCTCCTGCCAGAGGCGATCCAGAGCCGCAGCAGCCGAACGCATGTTGGAAGCAGCTCGGCGCTGTGCCCCCGTTGCTTGCCGCAGTTGGCCCTGCTGGAGCTGCGTGGAGGCCTGCTGCAGAGCCTCAGTCGTTTGCTCCCCCTGCATGTGCTGAGCCGCCTGGCGGATTGCCTCTGAAGGTGCCTCCGGTAGCACTTCCCGCATGAGCTGCTCCAACGACTGCCACTCCTGCTGGAGTTGCTGCCACTGACGGCGGAGTTCCTCCTGCTGCTGCTGGAGCTCTGGGGCTTGCTCTGGACCTCGTGCCCGTTCGGTCTCCTGCTGGAGCTGCTCCTGCTGCTCGGCCAGGCGCTCCAGACGCCGCCGGAGGGCGTCCAGCTTCTGCTCCGCTTGGAGGCGCTTCAGCAGGCGCAGTGTGCGCTCCAGGGCCGCTCGAAACTCCTCCTCGTTGAAGCGGAAGTTCTGCAACGCTTGCCGGAGCTGCTCGGGCGTCATCTGCTGGAGCGCCTGCTGGAGCCGCTCCATGAGCTGCTGCAGTTGTGGGGAACGGACTTCGCGGAGGAGCTGCTGGAGCTCGCGATACTTCTGGAGCGTCTCCGGCGACAGCGCCTGGACCTGCTCCAGTCGCTGCGTCATCGCCTCCAACTGCTGTGCGAGCTGCTCCACCCGCTGTTGCAAGCTTTGGTGCTGCTCCAGTAGCTCCTGCAGCCGGCGTTGTTGCTCCCATCGCTGCTGGGGTTGCTGGGCCGACGGCGAACGGAGCTGTCGGTTCAGCTCCTCGCTCCTACGGCGAAGCTCATTCAACTGCTGCACAGTGCTCTGCAGCTCTTGGATCGTACGCTCTTGCGCTACCTCCGACTGCCGCAAGACCTGCTCCAGCGAAGGTAGCTGCACGGAAAGGATAGGGGTCCGCGCCGACTTTGGCCCGCTGATGGCATCGTTGTCCCAGACCTCCACGAAGAACTCGTAGCGGTCCTCTGGCGACAGCTTCAACGGCCTCAAGTCCCAAACATATGGCACCTCCTGCAGAGTGCTCGTGGGGTCGAAGGGGATTGCTATCTGGCGAAACTCCGACTGCACCGGAGCATAGCGCGACGCTGCCAAGCGGTAGTGGAGGAGGAGCCGCGAGAAACCGTAGTCGTCGCTGATACCGACACGGAGCGGCAAGAGCCCCTGCTGCGGCAGCTCAATATCGCTGGTAGGCTGGAGGAGTGCAATCTGGGGTGGGGCGTCGTCGAGAGCGGTGATGCGGTGCCAGAGCGGACTCTCGTTGGTCTGGCCGTCACGGTCGCGGACAACGACTGCCCAACTCCCACTGGCTGCCACCACAGAGCTCCCCTGAGCCTGGGTTCCGGCTACCGTCAGCGGCACACGGACCGTATCTCCACCTTCCGACCGTGCAAAGAGGAGCTCTGCCTGCTGCAGTGGCTTGTTGGCCTCCGCAACGACAACAAGGAGCGATCCGCGCGGCACCGCAATCCCCGAGACGTACTCCTCTAGCCGCACAGGCTGCTGCCGTGTGTAGGCCGGCGGACGGAGCTCCAGCCGAAGGCTCTGCAGAATCGGCCGTTCTACAACGCGCAAGCTTCCTACGGGGCTTACGACATCCTCCCCCATCCAGCGGGCGCTTGCGTAGTAGCGCATGGACACATACGCTGGCCCGAGCTCCGCAACAAACATGCCCGGAGTCTCGGAGCTTAGCTCCTGCACCCGCTCCCCGCCCTGCTCTGGAAGGAGGTGGAGCTGGACCGTTGCTGGCGGAGTGCCGTCGGCGTAGACCTTCACTGTGACGGGCGCACCGCGCAGGACGGTCGCCTCGCTCGGCTCTACTCGTAGCGTGAAGGGTGCGGGTGGCACAAACGAGCGATGCCACAATGCCAGGCGGTACAATCCGCTTCGGAGCGGCTCCACTGCTCCGAGCAGCAAGGATGCTCCAAGCAGTGTCCCGAACAGCACCAAGAGGGCCCGCTGGCTACGGTGGCGGTCTACAATGGCCCCAAAGTCCAGTGCTTCTACTTCCCGCGCTACTCGCTCAAACGCTGCAATCGCCAATTCCTGCGACGTCCCCCGAAGTTGCTGCAGGTTCGCCATGAGCTGCAGCACGTTGCAGAGCATATCCCCCACGTGAGGGTAGTGTGCACCGACGCGCAGCGCCATATCCTCCACTACCTTGTGCCGATGCTGGCGGACCCACGGGACAAGCTGTGAGAGCACCGCCCCTGCGAAGAGCAAGGCAGTGAACCCTAGCCAGCCATGCCAGAGCAGTGCCCGCACCGACGAGCTAGCCATAAGCACAGCCTCTACTGCAGCTATCGCCAGCAGCGCTGCAACTGACACCACCAGTGCCCAAGCGCCCGCAGCGGTTGTCCTCAGGAAAAGCTCCTTCGTGTGCGTCCGAAGCAATCGGCGTTGCAGCAAATGGTAGGTAGCCTCGTAGCTGGCCATCATTGCTTCCTCTTGTCGGTCGCAATGACGTAGAGGCTCCCGCTAGCGGTGTAGGCCCTCGTTCCACGAAGCCGCCAAGGGCATCGTCTTCTCCGCTGCGTTGGGTTGTACGCAGCGCGAGGTGGACGATGTGGGACCTACTCGTTGAGCACATCCGCCAGGAAGTGCGGCAACTTGGGTTTGAGGAGCTCCGAACACCGGAAGAGGTAGACGCAGCCGTCCAGCGACCGGGGGTTACACTAGTGTTCGTCAACTCCGTCTGTGGCTGCTCAGGCGGGATTGCACGCCCGGCAGCAGCGATGGCACTCCGCCACACCCCAAGGCCAGACTATGCAGTGACTGTCTTCGCCGGGCAGGACCGAGAAGCCACAGCTCGCATGCGCGAGTACTTCATCGGGCAGCCCCCTTCCTCACCCTCGTTTGCGCTCCTGCGGGACGGGCAGCTCGTTGCAATGCTCCACCGAGAAGACATCCAAGGTAGATCGCCGGAGGAGGTTGCTGCTGTACTCCGAGGTTGGTTCCAGACGTACTGCACTGTCCCGCAGCAAGCCTAAGCCTCTATGCCACCCTCGGAGCGAACTCCGCCATACATGTGGCTCATCCTCGCTCTGGCGGGGGGAGCGTTGACGGGATTTTTGGTATTGACAAAGCTGGCTGTCTCGCCATTCGTTGTGCTCCTCTTTGGGATTGCGCTACTCTATCCGCACCGGCACAGTACGCCCTTAGCGCGCCATCTGCTCTGGCTCCTCCTGCTGGCGTCGGCTCTATGGCTCATCCAGAGCATGGGGCTGCTACTCCTGCCCTTTGGGATTGCGCTGCTTGCCGGCTATCTGCTGGACCCCATCCTCGCTAAGCTGGAACGCCACGGCATCCCTCGATGGCTCAGTGCCTTGGCACTCGTCCTTGGGCTCTTGGGTGGGGTTGCAGCGCTCTCGGTCCTCATTTTCCCGACTGTATTCAGCCAGTTGGACACTCTCGTCCGGCAGCTCTCTACGCTCTACACCACCGCTACGACATACCTGGAGAGCCGGCGCTTCTTCCAGGCGCTGGAGCGCTACGGAATCCCACCGCAGCTTGTGCAGGAGGTATTCCGGCGCGACCTCCTGCCCCGGCTGGAGCAGGGCTTCCAGATCCTCATGAGCGCCCTGCTGGATGCCTTGGCCGGCTTCGCTCGCATCGCGACGCACGTCGTCAACCTCCTGCTGCTGCCGATCGTGACGTTCTATCTGCTGAAGGACTTCCCCAAGCTCCGAGCGGTGGTAGTCGAAGTCCTGCAGCGGCAAGCTCCACGAGGGTTAGCCGTCCTGCTGAAAGCCAGCCCTATCGTACGGACCTACCTCGGCTGGATTATCTCTATCTCTGCCCTCGTCGGACTCGTCTCTGGAGCACTCTACGTGCTGCTGGGGATCCCCTACGGAGTGATGCTGGGGCTCCTCAGCGGCTTGTTCAACCCGATCCCATACTTCGGCATCCTCATCACCATGGGAGCTGGAGCCATCGCTATCCTGATTGCCCAGTCTGCGAACTTTCTGCGGGACTTCCTGGTGTTTAGCCTTGTCATCAATGGCCTCCACTTCCTCAACGCCTACATCGTGGAGCCGCGAGTGTTGGGACACCGGATTGGGGTGCACCCAGTGTTGCTGATCTTCTCGCTCATCCTCTTCGGCACCGTCTTTGGGTTCGTCGGGCTACTGGTGGCTGTTCCGACAACTGCCGTAGCCGTACTGCTCTTCAACGAGTGGCGCCATTCCACACTCACTCCTCTTGAGCCTGTCTCGCCGACATCGGAACAAGGCCCATGACAAGCCTCAAAGAGTTGAGTTCCCGTATCGACCATACACTGCTTCAGCCGACTGCGACGCCCGCGGACATCGAACGGCTCTGCTCAGAGGCTTTGGAATGGGGCTGCGCCAGTGTCTGCGTCCTGCCGTACTTTGTCCCTGCCGCTTATCGCCTCACTCGCGGGAGTTCTGTAGCTGTCTGCACCGTCGTTGGCTTTCCTTTTGGGGGAAGTCCGCGGCGGGCGAAACTTGCAGAAGCAGAGGAAGCCGTTGCGATGGGGGCCCGGGAGATAGACATGGTCATCAACCTGCCGGCTCTAGTCAATGGGGACATCACGGAGGTCGAGCGGGACATTGCGGCCCTCGCAGCCACAGTCCATCGCCGAGGTGGGCTGCTCAAAGTCATCGTGGAATGCGGTCTCCTGACCCCAGAGCTTACTGTCCAGGCTGCCCAGTTAGCAGCGCGGGCGGGAGCTGACTACGTTAAGACCTCCACAGGCTTCTTAGCCCGCGGCGCAACGGTGGAAGATGTCACACTCCTGCGCTCGGCTCTCCCTCCCGGCGTCCGGATCAAAGCCTCAGGCGGTATCCGGACTTACGAACAGGCCTGCGCTCTCATTGCCGCTGGAGCCGATCGGCTTGGGACTAGCGCCACCAGAGCTCTCCTCGAAGATGCCCGGCGCTATGTTACCGAAACGTAACCACTCCTCTTTGCCCCTAGAGGACTCAGGAGCGTCCTAAGTTTGTGCTGATAGCTACTTCTGGCACGGGCAAACGGATCAAAGGCCAGCGATGGTACGGCGGAGGACTGTTCTAGTGGGTGTCCTGGGCGCTGTCGTCCTCATCGGTCTTGCTGCCCTACAGCGGCAGACGATCACGATTAAGGGCTCGGACACTATGGTCATCCTCTGCCAGCGCTGGACAGAGCTCTATCCCCACAAGGACCGAGTCCGATTCCAAGTCACCGGTGGTGGCTCAGGGACTGGAATTGCAGCACTCATCAATGGGACAACGGACATCTGCGCCTCATCGCGGCCACTGCGCCCATCAGAGGTGGAGCAGCTTCAGCGCAAGTACGGCAGCCGCGGCGTTGAAGTCCGCGTCGCCCGCGACGGGATTGCCATCTACGTCAACCGCAACAATCCCGTCAGCAAGTTGACGCTCCAGCAAGTCAGGGACATCTACACTGGCAAGCTGACGAACTGGAAACAAGTCGGGGGTCCCGATGCTCGCATCATCCTCTATAGCCGCGAAAACAACTCGGGCACGTACGAGTTCTTCAAGGAGCGTGTCCTCCAGGGACAGGACTTTGCCCCCAACGTACAGCATATGCCCGGCACCGCTGCTTTGGTCAACGCTGTAGCGAAGGACCGGTGGGGAATTGGCTACGGAGGAGCAGCCTACGCGAAAGACATCAAAGAGGTAGCGATTGCTGAGTCACCGGGGAAGCCATACTACTCCCCGACTCTGGAGAACGTCGTCTCTGGGCGCTATCCAATCAGCCGCTTCCTCTACTTCTACCTCCGGGAGCGCCCCACCGGCGAACTCAAGGCCTTCATAGACTGGGTGCTGAGCGATGACGGACAGCGCGTCGTCTCCGAAGTTGGCTACTTCCCCATCCGCCTCCCCGGCAACAAGCGTCAGCCGCAGTAACACACGCTCACCCTCGCTGGCACTCTCGCTCCAGCACCGCCGTCCATGGTATTCCGAGCTGGGTGAACGAGCCATAGAGCTCATCCTCCGTACCACAGCCTTCAGCGCGATCGCTCTCATCGCGCTCGTCTTCTTCTTCGTCGCACGAGAAGCTGTCGGCATCCTCTCCGCCGAGCAGGCATCCCTAGTCAGCTCGTCCGAAGTGACTCCAGAAGTCTACGGAGCTGAAGCTGAAACGACAGCTCCCTCTACTCCTGAGGTTTACAACCCCGATGCCTCTCTGGAGGCCGACAATCCTGACACCTCACCAACGGTTGAAATCACAGCGTCTGCCTATTCTGCGGAAGCAGCCACACCTCCAGCTCCGCCGCTGCTCCAGAACCTCCTGGGAACTGTCTGGCAGCCCGTCTCGCAGCAACCAAAGTATGGCTTGCTGCCCCTCGTTGCTGGAACACTTAAGGTCACCATTATCGCGCTCCTACTGGCAACGCCCATCGGCATCTTGGCTGCTATCTACGCTGCCTTCTTCGCTCCCCGCTGGCTTCGAGAGACAATCAAGCCCGTTGTCGAGCTACTGGCGGGCTTCCCTTCCGTCGTCATCGGCTTCTTCTGCCTCATGGTCGTTGCAAGCTTCATACAGCAGACCCTGGGAACGACCTACCGCCTCAATGCCCTCGTTGGCGGGATTGGGCTGTCTATTGCGATTCTGCCGATCATCTTCACCATCACCGAGGACAGCTTCTCTAGCCTCCCCCGTCGTCTCTGGGAGGCAGGATTGGCGTTGGGGGCACGACCATGGCAGGTAGCCCTACGCATCATGGTGCCGGCCGCAATGCCGGGCATCTTTGCTGCAATCCTACTCGGCTTCGGTCGCGCCTTCGGTGAAACGATGATTGTGTTGATGGCCAGCGGGAACGCCCCTCTGCTGTCGTGGAGCCCAGTGGAACCCGTACGGACGATGTCGGCAACGATCGGAGCAGAGATGGGAGAGGTCGTCTGGGGCTCGCTCCACTACAGCGTCCTCTTCCTGATTGGTCTGCTGCTGTTCAGCGTTACCTTCACGCTCAACGTCATTGCTGAGTTCTGGGTGCGGCAACGCCTGCTGCGCCGTTTCCGAGGGAGTAGCTCGTGAGAGGCTACCGATGGCCCGCTACGGCTTCCGGAAGGAATCGGGTGAGCAAGTCCTCATCGGACTCGGCTTCGTCGGGATTACCCTGCTGGCCGCGCTCTGCGTCTTCGGGCTTAGCGTGGGGCTCCTTGGGCATTTCGCCATCGAGGGACTCCCGCACGTTACGTGGGAGTTTCTCACAGAAGCCCCGCGCAACAACAACACAGAAGGGGGCATCTTCCCAGCTATCTACGGCACAGTGCTCCTGGTCATCCTGATGTCCATCCTGGGTGTGCCCATCGGGACGTTAACGGCGATCTACCTTGCCGAATACGCGCGAGAGGACTCCCGACTTACCCGCTGGGTACGCTTCGGCGTCAACACTTTGGCAGGTGTTCCTTCCATCGTCTTCGGCCTCTTCGGGTTGGGCTTCTTCGTGCAATTCGTCGGGAAAGGCATAGACCGGGTGTTCGGTCTAGAACTTGTGTGGGGCAAGCCTGCGATTATCTGGGCGGCAGCTACGCTAGCCGTGTTGACCCTCCCGGTCGTCATTGTGTCCGTAGAGGAGGCACTCCGTAGCGTCCCACGCCAGTTGCGGGAGGCTTCATTAGCGCTTGGAGCAACCCGATGGCAGACGATACGCCGAGTCGTACTGCCACATGCCTTCACGGGAATCCTCACCGGTTCCATCTTGGCCGTGAGCCGAGGAGCTGGCGAGGTTGCTCCCATCATGTTCGTTGGGGCCGCCTACTCCCTACCAGAGCTCCCCAAGAGCCTAACGAGCCAATTCATGGAGCTTGGCTACCACCTGTTCGTGCTCTCCACCCAGTCGCCAGACGTAGAGGTAACCCGACCGCTTCAGTACGCCACGACCGTCGTCTTGCTCCTGACCACCTTTGCTCTGAACTTAGTGGCCGTCCTTCTACGTCTGAGAATGCGCCGACGGCGACCCTTGACGCTCTAAGCCATGGCACCTCCGACTCCATTGGAGCCCAAGATCCGAACCTTTGAGCTGAGTGTCCACTACGGGCACAAGCATGCCCTGCAGGACGTAACGGTGGATATCTACGCCTACCGAGTGACGGCCTTCATTGGCCCATCCGGCTGCGGGAAATCCACCTTCCTACGAGCTCTGAACCGCATGAATGAGCTCATCCCGAACGCGCGCACCACAGGGCGGGTAGAAATCGACGGCATCAACATCTACGACCCGTCGGTAGATGTAGTGCAGGTGCGGCGCCGCGTGGGGATGGTCTTCCAGCAGTCCGTGCCCTTCCCGAAGTCCATCTACGAAAACGTCGCCTTTGGCCTCCGCCTCAATGGCAATCTCCCAAAGTCGGAGATAGACGCCATTGTCGAGGAAAGCCTCCGCCGCGCCGCTCTGTGGGACGAAGTCAAGGACAGGCTCCACCACTCCGCGCTGGAACTCTCTGGTGGGCAGCAGCAGCGTCTCTGCATCGCCCGAGCAATTGCTGTTAACCCGGAAATCCTGCTCATGGACGAGCCCTGCTCTGCCCTGGACCCCATCAGCACTGCCAAGATCGAGGAGCTCATCGAGGAACTGAAGCGCGACTACACGATTGTGCTGGTTACCCACAACATCCAGCAAGCTGCCCGCATCAGCGACTATACCGGTTTCTTCTACTTAGGGCGCCTGGTAGAGTACAACCGGACGCGGGAGCTCTTCACAAACCCGCAGAAGCGGGAGACCGAGGACTACATCACCGGACGCTTTGGCTAAGCCTAAGTCGCACAGCACAGGGCTCGCCCCATGCACCGCAGCTTTGAAGAGGACCTCGACAAGCTTCGCACTCGCCTCATCCGTATGGGCAGTATCGTGGAAGAGCAGGTAGAGTTCGCCTTCCGCGCTCTCTTAGAGTGCAACACCACACTCGCTCAGCTCGTCATCGAGCGCGACGAGAAGATTGACGCCCTAGACATCAAAATTGACAGCCAGTGCCAGCGCATCTTCGCCCTTCACCAGCCCGTTGCCAGCGACCTGCGACTCCTCTTGACAGCGCTGAAGATCAACAACGAGCTGGAACGCATCGGCGACATGGCACTCAACATTGCGCGAGCAGTCCTGGAGGCCCCCGAAATCTGTGAGCTGGCACAGTTGGTCGGCCTGGAGCGGATGACGAAGGCAACGTTCACCATGGTCAAGACGAGTCTGGATACCTTCGTTAACGCCGATGCTGAGTTGGCAAAGCACCTCTTGCCACTGGACTCTACTGTAGATTCCCTGGAGCAGGAGATCAGCAACCGCGTCATCGAGCTCATGCAGCAGCAGAGTCAGCTCGTACGCCCAGGGGTGAAGCTGATCGTTGTGCTGCGGGCCATGGAGCGGATGGCAGACCATGCGACGAACATTGCCGAGAACGTCATCTTCCTCATAGAGGCCCGTCTCGTACGCCACCGTCAACTGGAGGACTTCTCAGCCCCTCCACAGCCATCACCCCAACCACAACCATGAGTAAGCACCGCTCCGAGGCACACCAACACCCTACCACTGAAGCGCCATCGCCACCCGTAGAAGAACTCCCACGGGTAGGGAGCACTGCCATCATTGGTAAGCCGAACGTGGGGAAGTCCACGCTCCTCAACACCATCTTGGGAACGAAGCTCTCCATCGTCACCCCAAAGCCTCAGACGACTCGGAAGCAGGTCATTGGCATCTACACCGACGTGCAGCGGCGACTCCAAATCCTCTTCCTGGACACTCCCGGCATACTGGAACCCCGCTACGAGCTCCACCGGGCAATGATGGGCTATGTCCACAGCTCCCTGAAGGATGCTGATGTGCTAGTCCTGGTTGCAGACGTCACCCAGCATGCAGACCCACAAACAGTGCTGACCCAAGAGGTCACTGAAGCCCTCCAGCACCTCCGAAAGCCCGTCATCGTTGCCCTCAACAAGATCGACCTCCTACGGAAGACAGAGGAGGTGCTCCCGATCATCGAACGCTACGCCGCAGTGGGTCTCTTCCAGGAGTTCGTGCCCATCTCCGCCCTCAAGCGCGCAAACGTCGACGAGCTACTTCGCACCATCGCGAGCTACCTCCCAAGCTCGCCCTTCCTCTACGATCCCGAGCAGCTAAGCACACAGCCAGAGCGCTTCTTCGTTGCCGAGCTGATCCGCGAGCACATTTTCCTACTCTATCAGCACGAGGTCCCCTACTCCACCGAGGTGCAAATCGTGGAGTTTGCCGAGCGGAAACACGGCAAATGGTACATCGCTGCTGACATCATCGTAGAGCGGGAGACCCAGAAGCCTATCCTCATCGGCACTGGCGGGCACCGTCTGAAGCTCCTAGGCCAGCGAGCTCGAAAGGCAATCGAAGCCCATTTGGGAGTTCCCGTGTACTTGGAGCTCTTCGTCAAGGTACGTCGTCATTGGCGAAACGACAAGACAATGCTCCACTTCTTCGGCTACTAATCCTGGATGGGCTGGAGTGCGATCGACGTACTGACGCTGAGCTTCCTTCCAGGGCTTCCTCAGCGGTCTCTGCGACACTTCCTTGAGCACTACACGGACCTTCAAGAGCTTTGCGCTGCTGCGGCGTCTGGGGCCATACAGCAGCTCCATCTCTTCGAGGGATCAGCTCTCTCAGCGGCTCGACAGCGTGCCGAAGCCGTCTTACGCCGCTGCGAGCAGCTCTCCATCCAGCTACTGCCGCTAACCTCGCCGGACTATCCCTCCCTACTGCTCCACATCCCCTATCCCCCGCCCATCCTCTACCTCTGGGGGAAGCTCCAACCCGA
The DNA here is from genome assembly GCA_025059875.1 of Candidatus Kapaibacterium sp. Taxonomy (NCBI): domain Bacteria; kingdom Pseudomonadati; phylum Bacteroidota; class Eximiradiia; order Eximiradiales; family Kapaibacteriaceae (SeqCode); genus Kapaibacterium (SeqCode); species Kapaibacterium sp. (SeqCode). Next base: position 10,702 of record JANXCT010000007.1, on the reverse strand, counting down.
CGCCGTCCCCGTGATTAGCATCGTTGGGACTCGAGAGTGCACGATGTACGGAAGACTCTGCGCGGAGCGTTTCAGCGAGGCCTGCGTCCGTGCCGGTGCCGTCATCTGTAGCGGACTTGCTCGAGGAATCGACACCATCGCCCACGAAACAGCGCTGCGTGCGGGAGGCATCACCTATGCCGTGGCAGCTTCAGGGTTGGACCGAATTCAGCCTATCACTGCGGCTCGATTGGCCCAGCGGATCGTTGAGAGCGGTGGTGCTGTCCTCAGCGAGCATCCACCGGGCACGAAGGCACTGCCAGCCTACTTTCCCCAGCGGAATCGCATCATCAGCGGTCTCTCTCGAGCAGTCCTTGTCATCGAGAGCGGCATCCCTGGAGGGGCTCTGATTACCGCCCAATTCGCCTTCGACCAGGGACGGGATGTCTACGCCGTCCCTGGCAACATCACTTCGGAAAAGAGCCGGGGGACGAACATGCTCATTCAACGCCAAATAGCAGCTCCTGCCCTTTCACCCGAAGAGTTCCTTGCTGACGTGGGCTTAGCTCCCTTGGCTCCCCAGGCTTCCTCGCCTCAGTTCAACTCGCCTGCAGAAGAGCGTCTCTTCCACCTCCTCAGCGAAGAGCCGATCCACATTGACGCTCTCTCCGAACGAGCTGGCATCCCCGTCCAGGAAGCACTCTCGCGGCTGCTGGAGCTGGAGTTCCGCGGGCTGGTCCGCCAACTGCCTGGGAAGTACTTCATCCGCTCAGCATAGGGGCAGAACGGCATCAGCACTGGCGGCTGGCATCCCCCACTATCTTTGCGCTGAGTTCGTGCCCTCAACGGTGTAGCCAGCATGCCATATCCTTTTGAGCCCTTCCGCATCAAAGTCGTTGAGCCCCTCCGAATGACGACCCGTGCTGAACGGGAGCAGCTCTTGCAGCAGGCCCGCTACAACGTCTTTCGCCTCCGCTCGGAAGACGTACTCATTGACCTGCTCACTGACTCCGGTACCGGTGCCATGAGCCATTCACAGTGGGCCGCAATGCTCCAAGCGGATGAGGCCTACGCTGGTAGCTTGAGCTACTACCGATTCGTAGAGACCGTTCAAGCGCTGACTGGGATGCCGCACATCTTCCCGGTCCACCAGGGGAGGGCTGCCGAACGAATCCTCTTCCACCTCCTCGGCGGACCCGGCAAAGTCATCCCCAGCAACACGCACTTTGACACCACCAGAGCCAACATCGCCTTCACCGGTGCCGAGGCTCGCGACCTGCCTATCCCACAAGCCCTAGACCCCGATTCGGACCACCCCTTCAAGGGCGATATAGATGTGGAGCAGCTGCAGGAGCTTATCCAGCAAGCTGGCGCGCACCGTATCCCGGCCTGCCTCCTAACGCTCACGAACAACACGCTTGGGGGGCATCCAGTCTCAATGGCAAACGTGCGAGCCGTGAAGGCGGTGCTCTCGCAGTACGGAATCCCCCTCATCCTCGATGCTTGCAGAATCGCTGAAAACGCCTACCTCATCAAATGCCGTGAACCCGGCTACGCAGAGCGTACTCCTTGGGAGATTGCTCGCGAACTCTTCTCGTATGCTGACGCCTGCTTCATGAGCGCTAAAAAGGATGGTCTCGCCAACATTGGAGGCTTCATAGCTCTACGGGACACCCCGCTGGCAAAGCGCGTAGAGCAACTGCTCATCCTCTGGGAAGGCTTCCCGACACATGGCGGACTAGCCGGACGCGACTTGGAGGCGATTGCGCAAGGCCTCCGCGAAGCCTTCCAGGAGGAGTACCTGCACTACCGTATCCGCTCGATTGCAAGCTTTGCCGAACAGCTCCGGAAAGCAGGTCTGCCCGTAGTAGAACCGCCAGGCGGGCATGCAGTCTTCCTGAATGCTGCTCGTTTCGCTCCACACATTCCTCCGGAGCACTTCCCTGGACAGGCAATCGTTTGCGCCCTCTATGTCCACGCAGGGGTTCGCGCTGTTGAAGTTGGCTCGCTCATGCTGGGACGACGAGGCAGTGACGGACAGTTCCAGCGAGCGCCGATGGAGCTGGTCCGGCTTGCCATCCCGCGACGAGTATATACGCAGAGCCATCTGGAGTATGTGGCCAACGCGCTGGCTGAGCTCCATATGCAACGGGACTCGCTGCGCGGCTTCCGCATCGTCTCAGAGCCCCCGTTCTTGCGCCACTTCACGGCTGAATTGGAGCCGCTGCAGTAGCCACCGTCTCCAGCTGTCGGTAGAGTGCTAAGACCTTCTGGACGTACCGCTGAGTTTCGGGAAACGGTGGAATACCCCCATACTGCTGGACTCGTCCTGGACCAGCATTGTAGGCCGCCAAAGCCAGTGGGAGGCTGCCAAATCGTTGGAGCATCTGCTGTAAGTAGCGACTGCCGCCAACGATGTTGGCCTTCGGCTCGAAGGGGTCTGAGACGCCAAGCTCCCTTGCCGTCCCCGGCATGAGCTGCACGAGTTCCCGCAGGGAGGTCGACCGTGGATTGTCTGCTACCGAATGCTAGCAGCAACGGAGAAATCTTGGCGCTCACCGGAAGTGGAGCAGAGCGACCACCGGTAGGCGCCGTGCAACCGCGCTCGGCACAACGCTTGCCAGTACCGCCAACCCGACCGCTGCGGCGATGACGACGACGGGCTGCCACCAGAGAACCGCTATCGGCAGCGTGTCTAAGTAGTACAGCGCTCCCTCCAACCGAATGATTCCCCACTGGGTCTGCACCCACGCAAATGCCCCTGCTACTGCACATCCAGCAGCAGCCCCCGCAAAGCTCAGCCCCGTCCCCTGCCGCAACAAGAACCACCGAATCTGCCGTGGCGACAGTCCTAACACTTGGAGGATAGCAAAGCTCCTGGCCTTCTCTACAACCAAGAGCACCAAGAAGGTGAGCACGTTGAAGACCGCCACCAGCGTCATCAGCCCCAGCACCAACGGGATAGGGACACGCTGCAGCTCAATCCAGGCGAAGAGCGGCTGGTGGAGCTCGTAGAGGCTGAGGGCATAGAACGGAACCCCTAAAAGCTGCTCAATGCGCTGCGGAGCTTCACGGATCGCCTCCGCAGTCGGAAGCAGGAGATCAACCCCTGTTGCAGCTAGTTCTGGCACCTCCCATAACCGGCCTGCCCGTCCGAAGGGGAGGTAGGCATACAATTCCTCGTACTTCGTCAACCCGCTGCGGTAGACTCCGACAACTCTGAGCCGTTTCAGCAGCGGCAGGACATTGCCCCCTTGGCGTTGTGCAGTGATGACGAGCACCGTATCTCCTGGAACCAGCTCCAGCCGACGGGCCAGGGCTTGCCCGACCAGCACTTCGGAAGCCGTGTCAGAGCTGAAGTCCCCACGGCCGTCCACAATCTGGAATCCCACTGGCACCCGACTTGGTGCCAAGCTCAGTGCTCGCAACACTACTCCTTCAACACCGACTGCTGTGCGTAACAACGCCTCCTGCTCCCGCACTGCGGCAACCGTAGCACCTGGAAACTCCTGCTGCAATCGCTCCACCACCGGCTCGTAGAAGAATAGGTGTCCGCCGAACGTCCGCACTTGGACGTGCCACGTAAACCGCAGCGATTGCTCGTAGAGCGTCCGCTGGAAGCCCTCCAGGATGGCGAGGGCCAGCATGAGCGCCATGCTCCCCAGGAAGACGCTACCGAAGGCAACGACGCGAGAGAAGCGAAAGAAGCCGCCCCCCGCTGCTCGAAATAGGCGGCGACCTAACAGGCGAAAGAGTGCGGATGACGCTGCCCTTTCAGCCCACCTCATACTACCTCAGGCCTCCACTCCGGCCGCCACAACGCGTGGTGCTGAGCTACCGTGAGGAGATCCCGTGCTACCCGTCCAATCGCGGTCCCCTCCAGAATCGCCGCCATCCCAGCCGCCGGCAGCGCCTCGAGCACACACTGCCTGACCATCCAGACGGCCTCCCGAAGTATCCACTCACCACGCTGCCCCTGCTCTAGACTCAGTCTCCCTGCTACCACGCCCTCTTCCGCCCACTCTACCGTTGTGTGGAACACATACCGAGCGTACTCCAGCAGCTCCCGCCAGCGAGGGAGCAGAGCCCGAATGGCCGCAGGGTGTTCCAACGCTTCCAGCTCCCGGAAGAAGGCTCGGGCAAGCCCCAGTGCTACTGCTCCAATCGAAGCGGTAGCGAAGAAGCCGAAGGGAAGGTCATACACTGGCAGCCCCGGTTCCCAGAGCTTCTGCCCCACGACGAAGCTCCACCCCTCTGGCACGAAGACATCGTCCACGGTGAAGCTCCAGCTTGAGGTTGCCCGCATGCCGAGCGCGCGCCAATCTCGCTCCAGCCGTACCTGCTCCGGTAGCCACGCAAACGCCCGCACGGCACCGGTCTCCTGGACCCTTGCGTTTGCCGTGAAGAGCGTTGCGTACTGAGCTCCACTAGCATACCGCCAATGCCCTGACACTCGGTACCCTCCCCGCACCCGACGGGCTACCCCACCAACGGTTCCCGAACCAGCGATCACCGCACTATCGGCTGAAAAGAACTGTTGGGCTACCTCCGGCGCAAACGATGGCACGAAGAATCCCCCACCGGCACCAATCTGCACCAACCACGCCACGCTGCCATCCACTTCCGCCAGGGCCTCGTAGAGCCGGACTGCACTGCTCAGACTCTCCTCCCTGCCACCGAAGGCCTTTGGGACGAAGAGCTTGAAAATTCGCCGCCGCACGAGCCACTCCACAACCTCCTCAGGCACTATCTCTGCCTCTGCCCACTCCGAAGCCCGCTCGCGCAACCACTCTAGCTCTTCGTGCCTCAGGAGTGCCTCTCGCCGGTCTTGCAGGGCTGCTGTAGCCATTCTCCTGGCACCGCCCCTTGGCTCATTTCCGAGGTGCCCCTCCCTCTTGGAGTCGCAGAAGAAGACTTCGTAGCTCTCTTGCCTTCGGGTACCGCAGCCCTAATGAGCTCTTCCACCGATAGCGCACGATCCCCTCGGGATCCACAACTACGACACCGCGTGCCGGTAGGAGCCCTAAGGTCACCATCCCGTAGCGGCGGAAGACCTCCTGCTGAGGATCAGCGAGGAGCGGGAACGGTATCGCGTACCGGCGACGAAACTCCCGATGACGCTCCACAGTATCGGGACTAATGCCGAACACCCTCACCCCTGGTAGCTCTAACGCCTCCCATTCATCTCGGTAGTGGCAGAGCTGCTCCGTACAGACAGGACTGAAGTCACGCGGGTAGAAGAGCAACAGCACCCACTGTCCCCGAAAGCTCTCCAGCTTGGCCTCCGTACCGTCGTCGGCGGTGAGTGTAAATGGAGGAGCAACCGTGCGGTCCATCGGGCAGGGCTGGATTTGGTAGCGCATGGGGGACTCGAACCCCCGTTTCCGCCTTGAGAGGGCGGTGTCCTAACCCCTAGACGAATGCGCCGTTGACGTCGCAAAATTACAGCTTTCGCCAATACCCAGTCCTCTGTGAGAATTCGTGATACAGCTTCGCGCACGTCCGACGTAAACTTTGCTAAGTTTGCTGCCAACGGCACTTCGTTGTCGCACAGCCTCTCGTGAACGCCCGATGAGCACCCTTCTACGGCAGCGGCTGGAAGGATTGGCCCCGCAGTGGCAGCAGCAGCTCCGCACAGTGCTCCATGACTACGGCAGTACTCCTATCGCGGACATCCGCGTAGAGCAGGTCATCGGCGGTATGCGCGGGGTTCCAGCACTCCTCTGTGAAACCTCACTCGTCATCCCAACTGAAGGGCTCCGCATCCGCAATATCCCGATTGCCGACCTGGCAGACCGCATGCCAGAGGATATCTTCTGGCTCCTCTGCACTGGCGAGCTTCCCTCAGAGGAGGAGCGGGAGTCTCTGCGGCAGAGCTTGGCCGAACGGGCCCCTGTTCCGACGTACGTCTGGGATGCGCTCCGAGCCCTCCCTCGGGACTCGCATCCGATGGCGATGCTGAGCTTGGGCCTGTTGGCGATGGAGCGGGAATCCGCCTTCCGGCGGGCTTTCGAAGAGGGGCTCCCTCGAGGTGAACTCTGGAAGCCCCTGCTGGAGGACTGCCTAATGCTCCTGGGACGTATAACGACGCTGGCAGCCGGCATCTACCGGCTCCGTTTCCAGAATGCTGAGCCTATCCCACCCGACCCCGGGCTGGACTGGGCCTCTAACTTCGCCCACATGCTCGGACTTCCAGACCCCACCGGGCAGTTCCGGGACCTGGTGCGCCTCTACCTCGTCCTCCACAGCGATCACGAAGGCGGCAACGTCAGCGCCCTGACCGGCTACACCGTCGCCTCTGCGCTCTCCGACCCCTTCTATGCCGTCAGTGCCGGCCTCAACGGGTTGGCAGGGCCTCTGCACGGATTAGCAAACCAGGAATGCCTGCGCTTCCTACTGCAGACCCTGCAGACCCTGGGCTCCCAGCCTTCAGACGAGGCCTTAGAGCAATATCTCTGGGACTGGCTCAACAGTGGGCACGTCATCCCGGGCTACGGCCACGCAGTCCTTCGGGTAATTGACCCTCGCTTCACCCTCTTCCAGCAGTTTGCCGAGCAGTACCGCCTCCAGCATGAGCTGATCACCCTCGTCAACCAGCTCTTCCGGATCGTGCCCCAGGTCCTCCAGCGGCAGGGCAAAGTGAAGAACCCATGGCCCAACGTAGACGCTATCTCCGGCTCGCTACTCTACATCTACGGTCTGCAGGAGTTTGAGTTCTACACCGTCATGTTCGGGGTCTCCCGTGCCTTGGGAATCTGCGCCCAGATTCTGGTCCATCGCATCCTCGGCACCCCCATCATGCGGCCGAAGTCCTTGACACTCCAGGAGCTGGAGCAGATAGCCTGTAGCGCCGTCGCCTCCCATACGTAAGCCACCGAGGCTCATCCGTAATCCACACGAGTCTCCTCTACACCAGCGGCTGAGAGCCCCATAGCTCTCAGCCCCCCGCCTCTGCGATTCTGCGCATTCGCACCCTGCAGACGGCTCTTGAAGAACGCAGCGTACGGAACTGCCTCAGGAGCAGACCACGTCCAAACGAAGTCCCTACAGGTATCATCTATGCAATGCCGCTACGTAAGTTGTGCCGAATATCTACGACAACGTTGAGCAGAAATTACGCGCTCCACAGAGCGACGGCACAGTTGGAAAGAGCGGGCGTGTCCACCAAACCATAGGCCATCATGGGATACCAGAACACAGCAGAAGATTCAGCCGACTGCTTGCCGCTCTGGAAACGACACTGGAGAGCATGCGCCGATCAGCCGCTGAGGCAACACAGCAGGGATCCTATGCCGCGGCTCGGATACTGATGAGTATGGGGCGGCAGCTCGAACAATCTATCGCCCTAACTCGCGCCAGACACCGGCGGTGGAAGCGCCTCCATAGCAAATCCCGCAGAAGAGCCTCTGTCCACCAGCCGTTATCTCATGGGGAGCGAACACCAGAGGAAGCCTTCCGGCTGCCTATCCTGCGGGCGTTGGTTGCTCTGGGCGGCCAGGCGCGGTCGTCGGAGGTCCTGAAGTGTGTCTACGCTGAAATGCGGCCATACCTGAAGCCTGCCGACCTACGCCCACTTCCCTCTGATCAAGGGTCATCCGCTGGCAGAACGCTGCTCACTGGGCACGACTGTGGCTCGTCCACGAAGGCCTGTTCCGCAAGGATACCCCACGCGGCGTCTGGGCGATCTCGGATAAGGGCCAGCAGTACCTCGCTGCACATAGCCGGTGATCGTTGGGAGCGTCCCAGGATACCGGCAAGGCCGAGCACACGAGCTTCGAGGTGGATGTGGTCTCGCTCCACATCCACGAGCGCATCTCCACGCGCGCCATCCTCAACGCAGTGCGCCGACCACAGCCGTTGCAGCCCGACCTCTTTGGCGAAACGCCGCTGCCGGCGGATAAGCAGGTCGAGTTCTATCAGCACGAAGTCGGCTGGGCAAACCGCCTGATTTTGGGCGATTCGCTGCTCGTGATGAACTCGCTCTTGGTCAAAGAGGGCATGGCGGGCAAGGTGCAGATGATCTACATGGACCCGCCTTACGGCATCAAATACGCCTCCAACTTCCAGCCGCGCATTGACCGCCGCGACGTGAAAGACAAGGACGAAGACCTCACCCACGAACCCGAACAGATCAAAGCCTACCGCGATACCTGGAAACTGGGCATCCATTCTTACCTCACCTACCTGCGCGATCGACTGCTCTTGGCGCGGGAACTGCTCGCCGAGAGCGGCTCGATCTTTGTGCAGATCAACGACGAGAACCTGCACCTGGTGCGATGTCTATTGGATGAGGTGTTTGGGAGGGAGAATTTCGTGGCGGTGGTGGCGTTTCAGACTGCAGCAAGTCAAAACACCATGACCATTCCAAGGTTGTTTGATTATTTGCTGTGGTACGCGCGAGAATGCAATCAAATGAAAGTTCGGACACTTTACCGCGACAGGCACGAGGAAGAATTGTTGGCTACCTTCGATCGGACAGAGTGTGGTGGACGCAGGTTCAAGTCAGCGGAACGCAAGACGGACGATCTAGTGCTGATCGCGAGGTTGCGAGCTGCGGAGCGTCTGACCGAAGACGAGAAATACACAAAGCGTTATCCGGAAGATTTTTCGTTTATACGCTTACACAATGTTTGGGATGATACTGTGATAAGCACGTATTCACGAGAAAAGGTTTATGCCGTACAAACCAACACCAAGGTTATTGAGCGCTGCATCCTAATGACCACCGACCCGGGCGACCTCGTCTTCGATCCCACCTGCGGCTCGGGCACCACAGCCTACTGCGCCGAAAAGTGGGGCCGGCGCTGGATCACCTGCGATACCTCCCGCGTCGCGCTTGCCATTGCCCGGCAGCGGTTGATGACGGCGAAATTCGACTACTACGAGCTGCGTGACCCAGCGCGTGGTCCTGCCGGCGGCTTCCACTACGAAACCGTCCCGCACATCACGCTGGAGAGCATCGCCAAGAACACCGAAATTGACGCCATCGCTGCCAAATACCAGCCGCAGATCGAGCAGGCGCTGGCGGACTTAAACCGCACGCTGAAAGGACAGCCTGTGCGCATTCGCATCGCTCAAGGCGGGCGCGAAGGGCACGTCGTGGACTTCACTGCTCCCGATACAGAGACCTGCACGTTGCCAAGCGGACAAGTGGTGCGGGTTAATGAGCTGCTGGAGTGGGAAGTGCCGCGCGAGGTGCCGCATCCGTCTTGGCCCCAAGAAGCGCACGAGATTTACCACAAGCTACACCAAGCCAAACACAAAGGATTTGTCGAAGATACAGCGATCCAAACGTGGCTTCAGGACTTCTATCGGCTCACAGGTCATCGCTGGAAATCGCTGAAAGAAGTGCCCGATCCCGTCCCGGCGCCGGATTGGCCAGAAGCGGCTAAGGACGCCCTACGGCGCTTTTGGGAGGCGAAACGCAAGAAGCGCGAAGAGATTGACGAAAGCATCCGGCGCAACGCGCCGCAGGAGACGCTCTACGACCGCCCGAAGGTCAAGCCCGGCGTGGTGCGCGTGAGCGGACCCTTCACCGTCGAGGCCATCCCCGTGCCCGCCGTAGAAGACCCCATGCAGGTGCCCATCTCGCAGTTCGAGCAAGAAGAAGCTGCTGGGCGAGTAGACGACCGTGGCGGAGACTACCTAACGACGATGATCACCCTGCTCCAGCAGCAGGGTGGGGTGCTCTTCCCCGGCGGGAGGAAGATGGAGCTTCGCAACGTGCGCCCCTTGAACGTGGGGTATCTGCATGCTGAAGCAGAGGCAGAGCAAAACGGCGCGACGCTGCGTGTGGCGATCTCGTTTGGTCCGCAATACGGACCCGTGACGGCGCTGCAAGTGCAAGAGGCGATTCCCACTGCCAAGACGAATGGTTACGACGTCTTGATCTTTGCTGGCTTTGCGTTCGATCCCGAGGCGCAGGCGTTCATTCAAAAAGTACCAGTGCCCAAGCTGCAGGTGCATTTTGCAAACGTCGCTCCTGACGTGCTGGTGGGCGATCTGCTCAAAACCACCCGCGCCAGTCAAATTTTCACTGTCTTCGGTCAGCCCGATGTAGCTGTGAAGCGGCAAGCAGACGGCACGTTTATCGTGGAGCTGCGCGGGGTGGATATCTACGATCCGATCAAGGGCGAAGTGCATAGCGCGAGAGGAAACGAGGTAGCGGCTTGGTTTTTGGACACCGACTACGACGGCAAGACCTTCCACATCTGTCAGGCGTTTTTCCCTGGCGATCCCAATGCGTGGGAGAAGCTCCAGCGGGCGCTGCGAGCACAAATTGACCTAGAGACTTTCGAGCGCATGCGCGGCACGGTCTCGTTCCCGTTCCAGCTCGGTGAGCATCGGCGCATTGCGGTGAAGGTGATTGATTTTCGGGGGAATGAGGTAGTGCGGGTGGTGAAACCAACAGATTGAAGTATAATATGAACTATCGAGGGTATCCCGGCGTCACGTCGATCACGCGGCGGCTGCTTGCGCACCGGAATAACCCCGAGCGCGGTCACAGGAAGCTTGGCAACACTACTATCCCTAGGCTAGTGTGCAGCACAGTCTTGTTTTGTTCTAGCAAGGCGTACAATAGTGCATCGCAGTGAAGATGATTGGTTTTTGGGAAATGAAATGGTGTGGGTAGCATATGAGGGGAAGCAAATTTGAAAACGCGCTGTTCAGTGTGACATTGAGAGCAGAATTAGAAGCCTTCCTGCATCGTGTCAACCCCTGG